>SAAR01000327.1 GCA_009916335.1 Erysipelotrichia bacterium
TCTAGATGTTGTCATAAGGCATTCTTTTTAGTATGCCTTCATATCATAACCACTATTTGTTTATTTTATCTTGACTTATATTAAATAGTTGGCTTTCATCAAAGGAAAGAAAGCAAATGATTGACCAAATCATGACGAAGCAACTTCGTATTGATATCAATTACCTATGGCCACATTTAAGTGTGGCAGAAAGAAAATACTTAATCGGTAACCTTATGTCAAAAGATATCAATCAGGATTTATCATCACTCTACGATATGATGTCAATGGAAGAAAAAATGATGGTTAAGTTAGAAGGAAGAAGTAAGATCACTTATGTATCAAAGAAAAGAAAAGGAGAAAAGAGTTAATATGAAATATACTCAATTGTTGCCATTTATGGACAGAGAAGAATTAAAAAAAATTGCACAAGAAATAATTAGCGGTGAATTAAAGGGTGTTAAATTAGATAGACTGTTTCCATTTTTAGGAAGAGAAAGTCTTAATGAAATAGTCGATCAACTCATCGAAAAGAAAGATGTCGAAACACTTCGTCGTGTAATTCCGTTTATTTCTAGACAAAAAGTACTCGATATTTATCATGCGGCTGAAAAAGGTGAAATACCTGATTTTGATGCATCTAGTTGTATCCCTTTCTTAGATTCTGATAAGATTAAAGAAATCTTTAGAGAACTTGTCAAGAATGCAAAAGACGACTTAGATGATGCTGATGAAGATCAGTAATCTTATAAAGTAACTGAATAAAACTATCTCTATTAAAGAGTTAGAACTTACATGATATGATTCCCTCAAAATAAACACTACAAATAAGTAATTGTAGATGATTATGGAAAGGGAATCATTTTTTTATTGAAAAGATAATAATACAAGTTTTAATAACTTATTTTAGGATAAAAACATATGTTATATTTATCTAATCAATTTCAAAAGCTTATATATGTCATCATGTAGTGAACTAGAAATAATAGGTAACAAATAATAATTCTATAAAAAGGATGCATAAACATTTCGTTGATGAAATTGATTTTAGTATCAAGAGTGGTATAATAATTGAAAAGAGAGGTTGATATAAATGGAAAAATCACAATTCACTGGAGGATTATTGGGCTTACTTGGTACAAATATTTTAGCACTGTTACTCACAATAATAACGTTAGGTATTGGACTTCCATGGGCAGTGTGTATTAGACAATCGTGGTATGCGAAACATACTTCAATCCAAGGTAAGCAATTAATATTTGTTGGTCAAGGCTCACAACTTTTTGGGCAGTACATTAAATGGTTTTTACTAACCTTGATCACAGTAGGAATTTACTCGTTATGGTTAAATATCAAAATGCATGCTTGGGTAGTGTCTAAAACAGAGTTTTCAAAATTATCATAAGGTGAGTCAATGAGTATCGAACAGAAAATTGAATCCTACAATCTATTTGCTGGAGTTGATCACCAAAAAATAAATTACAATCGATTAGTATTAGGTTGGGAAGTTGTTAGTTCATCAGTCAATAATGCTTTTGAAGGTCAAAAATTGATAGTTACATATCGAAGAAATAAAGATATGAAATACTATGAACAACTAAAGGATATTGATGATCAAGTTATTGAAAAAGAGTTAAAAATTGTAGAATTGTTAAGAAATGACACTTTAAAATTCGAAAAATACTTAAGACGATTACCATTTTATGGAGCATTATCAGTTATAATGCTTTTTGGATTGATTTTACTTGATATACCTATTATTATTAGTTTATTCACAACTGAAATTTGGGATGTTTCTACTATTTTGACAACTATAATTATCATAGCTATAGTAGCATTAGGTCACTATCTTCAATATAGATGGAACAGAAATATAAAGAGAAAAATAAAGGATGATTCAGTTAATGCTGAAGTAAATAAAATTAAAGATCAAATCGGAATTCTAATAGAAGAAGCTAAATCTATTACCGATTCATAGAAAATTAATCTATTATATTTGATATACATTTCTATACTTTGCTATGGAAATGTTTTTATAGTTTGTTACAATATAATGGTATTTAGTAATTAATTCATGTATGATTTAAGTATTATATACAAAGTGGGTGTAATATGATTAGAATAACGGATATAAAACTTGAAGTTAGTAAAGCTCCTTCATTAGCAATTGAAAAAGAAAATCTCATAAAATATATCATGACTCAATATCGTATCAATGATAAAGATATAAAGTCTTTTTCTATTTATAAAAAGGCCATTGATGCACGTAAAAAGGATCAAATCTATTTTGTGTATAGTGTGGATTTAGAAGTTAGAAATGAAAAGTTATATATAGATAAAAAAATGAAGGGTTTATCCATAGCCCCTCTTTTAACATACCAAGAAGTACCATCTGGAGAGAATGTCTTATCTCATCCTCCTGTAATTGTAGGGTTTGGTCCTTCAGGGATATTTGCTGCTCTATTGCTCGCTAGAAGAGGCTACAAGCCCATTGTATTAGAGAGGCTATGATGTTGATCAAAGATCTAAAAATGTGGAACATTTCTATCAAACAGGAACCTATGGTGAAGGGTCAACCATTTTATTTGGTGAAGGTGGTGCAGGAACTTTTTCAGATGGAAAGCTCACGACTTTGATTAACGATCTTCGGTGTCGGTATGTTTTAGAACCGTTAGTGAATCACGGAGCCCAACCTGAAATCTTATATATCAATAAACCTCATGTAGGCACAGATGTTTTAAAGATTGTTGTGAAAAACATGCGAGAAGAAATCATTCGTTTAGGTGGTCAAATTAGATTTATTGCAAAAGTGACAGACTTAGTCATTGATGATCATAGACTAAAGAGTGTCATCATCAACCATGAAGAAGAAATACTTACAAATGTATGTCTATTAGGAATTGGGCATAGTGCAAGAGATACCTTTGAACTGTTATATAATCAAAAGATGAATCTCATACAAAAAGCATTCTCTGTGGGTGTGCGAATCGAACACCCACAAGCCTTAATCAATCAAGCGCAATACGGTAAATTTTCTAACCTACCACAACTTGGTGCTGCAGACTATAAACTAAACTATCATGCATCTAATGATCGAACAGCTTATACATTTTGCATGTGTCCCGGTGGATGGGTCATGTGTGCATCATCTGAAGAAGGTGGAGTTGTCACAAACGGTATGAGTGAAAGTAAAAGAGATTATGAGAATTCAAATGCTGCACTTTTAGTCAATGTGAATCCTTCTGATTTTGGATCTGATCATCCACTTGCTGGAGTGACTTATCAAAGAGAGATTGAGAAAAAGGCATTTATCATGGGTGGTTCGAATTATCATGCTCCCATACAACTTGTTGGAGATTTTTTAAACGATAAAAAATCAACAAAATTAGGAAGTGTTCAACCATCCTATAGACCGGGTTATGAGTTTGCTGAACTTAAAAACTTATTTCCACCCTATATCACAAATACCATAAAAGAAGCTTTGATTGATTTTAATCAAAAGATTAAAGGTTTCTCGATGCAGGATGCCATCTTAACCGGTCCTGAGACTAGATCATCATCACCGATTCGAATGACAAGAGATGAACATCATGAATCAAACATTAAAGGACTTTATCCCATGGGTGAAGGTGC
>SAAR01000328.1 GCA_009916335.1 Erysipelotrichia bacterium
CTTTATCGTCGATGGCATCAAATACCATAAAATTGGTGATGAGTTCTACTATGCCCAAGAGTGTTTTGAAGATAAAGAACTCTATGGCTATTTAAAATCCAACATGTATGAAAATAGAAAAAATAAATCTATTTATGACTATACGGTTTATGATTCTGATATTGAAAAAAGTTTTGCGAAGTCGTTTAATGAAAATGAAAATGTCAAACTCTTTACAAAATTGCCTTCATGGTTCAAAATCAATACACCCCTTGGAGGCTACAACCCAGACTGGGCAGTGCTCATTGAAAAAGATAATGAGGAAAAGCTTTACTTTGTAGTGGAAAGCAAAGGAAGCTTATTTACTGATGATTTAAGAGACACCGAAGAGGCAAAAATCCATTGTGCTAAAAAGCATTTTAATGAAATATCTTCAAAGGCAACATTGGTTGTGTCAAATACCTTCCAAAATTTTTCTGAGCATTTTTGATTTAATGTGATACTTTACACATAATAACACCATGTTGATGTAATTTATTTCCATTTTGAAGGGCAGTTTTATAACAATTGGTACCTGTTTTTTGGAAGATCTGAAAATAGGTATTATAGTGGTCATTAAGCATATAATCAGTAATAAAATTGCCATTAGGATTTTTAATAGTAATGTGTATAATTCCCTTGTTTTTAAGTTCCCAAATATGACTGTTACCAGGAGAAAGGGATAATGGTGCAAGGGTTTGATAGTTAAGCTTTCTTACAGATCCATCTTTTTCAAACTTTAGTGCAACATTAAAACCGACCATATTTGCCACCTCAATACTCTCACCCTTCTTTGCAGTATCAATTCTCCATATTCCTTCAACAGGAACATCTATACCAAATGTTTCAGAAAATATATTGCTCACTATGCAAAAAAAATACAAATAAAATTTTAAACATGATATCCCTTCTTCTTTTTACCCTTAATTACCCGATCAAACATTTTCTTAGCCTCAACCAAAGAATCATAATACTCTTTTAAAACTCGTGTCGGTTTCTTATGACTCATACTCCCATACACTTTTTCTAAAAGATACTCCCCAAATAAAGTCTCTTCAATTTTCAACAAGTAATAACGCATTCTACCTTTGACGAAGCGAGTAAGAAGTAAATGATCCTTTTTTACTGAAAAAAGGGTAGGGTGCTGCATAAATTTAAATATCCAACAATTTTTTCATCTTATCAGACTTATAAAACTCTTCAATCACTTTATTGACAATAAAATCAAATGAATCACGATTTGAAAGACCTTCTATCTCTTTTTTATATACTGAGAATAAAATATCCAGTCTAAGCATATTTTTCTCAGTAAAGTTAACGCGTTTGCCTATTTTGTCATTATTGTCCATTTTAATCCTTTTTAGTTATTATATGCAATTGTACTCTTTAAATTAATAGAAATAAAGATTTAAAATGATTTATTGCCTATTATTGTTTAAAATCACATTTTTGAAAAAGCTTAAGAAGTAGGGCGGTTTGAGGGTTATGTTGCTTTTATAATAGTACATAATATGATATAATGGATTATAATAGTAGAATTACTGCTTATTCACAGGAGTTTTAATGCAAAATAAGAGCAATGGCAGTAATCGTTGTAAACCAAAGTCCTTTACGTTTTTTCAACTTTTCAAAAAGTGCCTGTAATTTCAAAATTAAGCTAAACATTACTAATGATTCCTCCTCAATATATCTTTCATCTTAACATCTTCCTCCTAAAGTCTCTCTTCCTTCTCTCAATTGCTCTAATTGCTCTTTTAGTTTCATCATCACTGTATGCCAATTTCCGTGTTCTTCTTGCCTCAAAAGAGTTAAACTACGATACCAAGGCGCAGTATCTCCTTCTTGTCCCCAACGCCAATCCGCAGGATGTGGCACTAAAACAAAACCTTTTTTATCAAGAGCACCACACAGGTGCGCTACAGATGTGTCCGTGGTTATGACCATATCTAAATGGTTGATAAGAGAAGCCGTTTTTGCAAATGTTGTAAGCTCTGCGCTATGATCGATAATTTTTTCTTCCAGCCCTTGTTGTTTGATTTCATCTGCGTCTTGCCCTACTTGCAGCGAATGCCATACAATACCTTCACAATCAAGCAGATCTTTGAATCTTTCTAACCCCACATAACGTTCATGGTGCCCTTTATGTGTATTACTTCCGCTCCACACCAAACCAATGTGATAGTGTGTAGGCTCAAAATCATACGAATACTTTTGCGAGCTCATAAGATACGGAAACGTACTTGGGATCGTCTCACATGTTGTGCCCAAATAAAAAGGTGCTGAGAGTAAAGGCAAGTAATAATCATGCTCAGGAATGGCTTCTTCTTCACTATAAATTGCTTCAATTGCGGGTATGGAGCGAAAAAGCTCCATCAACTCTGTTCTTGTACGCACTAAGACTCGAGCACCCAATTTTGCCAATAATGGTGCATAACGTATAAACATAATGTTATCGCCATAGCCTTGCTCGTTTTGCAACAGTAGCGTTTTACCGACCAGACTCTGCCCTTGCCACATTGGTGTTTTATAAGGTTGCGTTTTCACAAGCAACTCACTCATTTTTAACCGATGCTCATACCTTTTCCATCCACCACGATAATTTTCTAAAGAGAGTTCTATGAGGGCAACATCAAAGTTAGCATTGGTATGATTTGGATTAAGCGCTAATGCTTTTTGATAATAAGGCATTGCTAGAGCATAATTCTTTTTTTCTTTATAAATAGCACCTATGTTGCTATAAGCATCTGCAAAATCTGGCTGCAATACAATTGCTTGTTTAAGTGATGCTAACGCTTTATCTGTTTGTCCAAGGCTACGCCATAAATTGCCAAGATTATTAAAAGCAGCAGCATCTTTTGGATTGATTCTAAGAACACTCTCATACGCTTTAAGTGCGTTATCACTCTCTCCTAACTCTTTATACGCGACGCCTATGTTATTGTACGCTTGCGTTTTTGAAGGGTCAATCGCTATGGCCTTTTGATAGGCAATAAGCGCATGAGGATAATTTTTGATAGACGTATAAAGATTTCCTACAATAAGATGCGCTTCATATTCATTCGGAAAATCCCGTACCATAGAAGATGCAATCTGAAGAGCATCGGAAAACTGATGAAGATGACGCAACAAATCAATCAATGCTAAATAATCGCTCAATTGATGCCCTAAAGCAATAGCTTTTTGAAGCATATCTGCGGCTTTTTGATGGGCATTATGGAGACGATATAACGAAGCGAGATTACTGTAAAACGGCACATAAGCATCATCATGGCTCAAGCCCACTTTGAGAATAGCAAAAGCATCTTCGTATAATTTTGCACGTTTATACGCAACGGCAAGATTATTCAAAACCCGAATATGGCTCTTTTTTTCCAAAGGGTATGTTAATGCTTTTTTATAGCATAGAATAGCAGAGGGATACTCCAAATCTTTTAGAAAAATATCTCCCGTTTCTATCATAGGTAAAGCCATAGATGTCACGTTTTACTCCTCAACTTTCGCACATAGATTCCAGTAAAAACACCAACTAAAATCAATCTAACAAAGCCCATAAATAGGCACTTTTAAGTATAATTAGGTCGACAAAAA
>SAAR01000329.1 GCA_009916335.1 Erysipelotrichia bacterium
AATCGTTACACAGGAAGTTTTATTGTTATTGATAGACATACCAATGAAACCGTAGGTGCTGGCATGATTCTTGAAGCAGTAGAAAATACATCTGTAACGCTTCAAGAATCACATAAACATTATTCTAAAGCGGAATACGAACTCAATGAATACATAAGACGAAATTATCCTGAATGGCATTGTGAGGTGATTCAATGATTTATGTTGTAGCTTTTTCTATTGCGATTTTGTTGGGATTATTGATTCAAAATCGTTTTAAGCCATCTGTACTCTTTTTTGGTTTGATTTTAGTCTATTATTTTTTAGACTTCATCAAAATAGAAACATTATTGAAGAATTTTGTCAATCAATCGTTGGTGACACTTATTTTACTGCTTATTGTTTCCATCGTACTTGAAAAAACGACATTTATCGCAACACTCTCTACAAAATTGTTCAGTCCATCACTGAACAAATCTGTTCTAACCCTCAGTTTTTTCACATCACTGTTGTCTGCTTTTTTAAACAATACTGCCGTAGTTGCTGCCTTAATGAGTGTCATTAAACAAAACAGATACCATGCCCCTTCCAAATTATTGTTATCTCTCTCCTATGCGGCGATTTTTGGAGGAACTATTACCTTAGTGGGTACTTCAACCAACTTAATTGTCAATGGCTTTGTACTGGAGCGAGGGCTTCCCTCATTAGAAATGTTTGATTTTATTTATGTCGGTATTCCTATTGCTCTTATTGGGGCATTTGTCCTTGTTTTTATTACGCGATTTTTACCTGATTATAAAGTAGAAGAGAGTTTTGAGAGTTATTTTATCGAGGCGCAAGTCCAAGAAAATTCTGCGTTGATAGGTAAAAGTATTAAAGAAAATGGGCTGAGAAACCTTGAGTACCTTTTCTTAAGTGAAGTATTACGTAACGGGCACATTCTCTCTCCTGTTCATCCTAATGAAATTTTGCAAGCAGGCGATGTGTTGATTTTTAGTGGTGACATCAAAGAAATTGCTCTTTTACAAAAATTTAAAGGACTAGAGTTTTTACATGTAAAGCATGATTTATCAAAAAATCTAGTCGAAGCTATCGTCTCACATGAATCTACTATGGTAGGAAAAACGCTAAAAGAGGTCAATTTTAGAACCAAATTTGATGCTTCTGTCGTTGCTTTAAAGCGAGGTACGCAAAAACTCTCAGGAAAAATTGGCGAAAGCGTTTTATGTGCGGGTGATAGTTTAGTTTTAGCTGTAGGAAATGATTTTTATCAACGGGATAATTTAAAGAAAAATTTTTATTTATTAAATGACCTTCAGATTAACAACAAGCTCTCTCAAGTGCAAAGTTTATTTGCAATTTTTAGTTTTTTAGCAGTGATTGTTTTGAGTGTTTTTAAGCTACTCTCTTTACTGAAAGGGCTGTTTGTACTATTGGCAATTTTTCTTGCACTGAAGTTGCTTAGTTTTGATGAAATTAAAAGACGCTTTCCTTATGATTTGGTTCTTATTATTGGCTCAGCCCTTGGTATGTCAGGGGTGATTTTAGAGAGTGGATTGGCACAGGCTATTGCTAAAGGGCTTATTGGGACATTTGAAGGCATGGGTGTGTATGGGGTCTTTTTTGCTATTTATCTTTTTACAGCACTTTTAACAGAGATTATCACCAACAATGCTGCAGCAGCCTTAGCGTTTCCTATTGCTTATTCTACGGCATTATCTTTGGATGTTAATTATCTGCCATTTGTTATGGCCGTTGCGTATGGTGCAAGTGCTAGTTTTATAACACCTTATGGGTATCAGACAAATCTTATGGTAGCAACTGCTGGAGGCTATAGCTTTAAAAATTTTCTCCAAAGTGGTGTTTTGGTATCGTTAATGCATGGAGTGATCGTTATCTGGTTAGTTCCTATATTTTTCCCTTTTTAAAAGGCTTATGAATGATTTTTGATTTTTGGAAAGAGTACGAAAGTTTTATTCACTACGATACTGCTTTACAGTTTGATTATCGACTGGATAACATCATGCTCAAACTTAACAGTTTTTTTCAAAGACTTTTGATTAAAGATATTGAGCAAGAGAGTATTCGGTTTTATTTGGCTGGGTCGTGTATTAAAGCCGATACCTTTCGTGATTTGGATCTTTTTTTTCCCTCCAAAGAAGAGCGAGAAATCATTCATGACGCTCTTAATAAAGAGTATTTTGAATACGAGAATAACTCATATACCTATCGGTATAAAAACGATATCTATCAACTGATTTATCGAGAGCGTTTTGATCATGCAAGCCTTAAAGAGGTGGTGGATGGTTTTGATTTTGATTCAACGAAAATTGCATTTGAGTGCGTTTACGATACAAAATATCGGGTTTTAAAAGTTCTTAATTGTGATATGCGTCCAGAATTTGTGCATTATATTAACACCAAAATAAACCTTCTCTCTCGTGTAAGCAATAATCCTTTTGTTTCCTTGCAAAGAGCCATTTACTTTTTAAAGCGAGGCGATGATGTTCCTTACAGTGTCTTTTTGGATGTCTGTTCTGCTATCGCTCATATTCCTATTGAAAAAAATGAAGATACACAAAAACACTTTGCAACGCTTCAAGGTAATCCCAATAAACTTGAAAATATCAAAGAAGCTATTGCTCATTACATAGATGAAAAAAAGGAAGAGATTGAATCATAATGTTTTAGAATCCATTGACATTGAACTTATAAAAAGCATTGCGCTAGAAGCAGGGGATGCCATTATGCGCATTTACGCAAAAGAGTTTAGCGTCGAATATAAAGATGATGAAAGTCCTCTGACTGAAGCAGATAAAGTGAGCAATGCAATTATTTGTAAGGCATTGGAAGACCATTTTCCTACCTTGCCACTTCTTTCAGAAGAGAATGAAGCCATAGCGTATGAAATTCGCAAGGATTGGGAGTATTACTGGTGTATCGACCCTATTGATGGAACGAAAGAGTTTATTAAAAAAAATGGTGAATTTACCGTCAATATTGCGCTTATTCATAAGGATACACCCGTGTTAGGCGTTGTATATGCTCCTGCATTGGGCGAAATGTACTGGGCTAAGAAGGGCGAGGGTGCGTATAAAAATGGGGCAAAACTACCTTTACATGTAAATACTTCACCGAGTGAAAAACTCTTTGTTGTCGCTTCAAAATCGCATTTATCTTCTGAGACGCAAGCGTTTATCGATGACCTCTCTACTAAGTGCATTGAGCAAGTCTCCAAAGGAAGCTCGCTGAAGCTTTGCATGGTAGCAGAAGGTATCGCTGACATTTATCCACGTCTTGCTCCCACAATGGAATGGGATACCGCAGCAGCCGATGCGATTGTAAGGGAGAGTGGAAAAATGACGTATCAATTTGAAAGTGAGAAAGTATTACAATACAATAAAAAAGAATTATTAAATTCATGGTTTATTGTTAAATAAAAAATAAGAATAATTTGAAAAAGGGAAATACATGAGTCAAAAAGTTGCATTGATAACAGGAATTACAGGACAAGATGGCAGCTATTTAGCTGAATTCTTACTTAAGAAAGGTTACATTGTTCATGGTATTAAGCGGAGAAGTTCACTTTTTAATACAGATAGAATTGACCATCTATACCAAGA
>SAAR01000330.1 GCA_009916335.1 Erysipelotrichia bacterium
TCTTTGCACCCGTAATGAAAACGATGGTGCCATAGCTCAGTTGGTAGAGCAAAGGACTGAAAATCCTTGTGTCCCCGGTTCGATTCCTGGTGGCACCACCATTAAAAAAGCACTTAGACCTTCTGGTTTAGGTGCTTTTTTATTTCCTCCCCTTTTATGTTTCCCAATCAATCCCTTCCGGATTCCTGTTGATTTATTGATGTTGGTTAAACCCAGAGTTAAACCAAAATTATCATGGCGACAACGGTTAACATCTTGTGTTACAAATCAAAAACATTATCTAACGGGGAAAATCCTCTAATGATCCGAATCTGTAAAGATGGGAAAAAGAAGTACAAAAGTCTTGGTATATCGGTAAATCCCATTAATTGGGATTTCAAGAAAGGTAAACCAAAATCTAAATGTCCAAACAAAGATGCAATTGAAAAACTGATTTCAGAAAAGAAAAAAGAGTTCACAGATGAAATAGTTAAACTGAAATCTGAAAATAAACAGTTTACTACCAGTACTTTAGTTGAAAAAGTTTCCAATCCGGTTAAACTAAAAACTGTAGGTGAAGTGTTTTTGGAACAAATTGAGAGGTTATCAGATGAAAAAAGAAGAGGATATATGTTGTCCTTCAAACAAGTTTATAACTCGCTCATGAGGTTTAATAAGCACCTCAATATATATTTTTCTGATATTGATGTTGCTTGGCTAAAAAAATATGAAACTTGGTTGAGAAAAGAGGGATTGGCTGAAAATACAATTGGAATAAGATTTAGGACTTTAAGAGCCATTTATAATGTTGCTATTGACGAAAATCTAGTAAAGACTAACATTTACCCTTTTAAGAGCTTCAAGGTTTCAAAGCTTCATGAAGTAACTGCAAAAAGATCAATAACCAAAGAAGAAGTCAACAAGGTAATAGCATATCAAAGTAGCAATGAATATTCAGCATTAGCTATAGATCTCTTTACATTTTCTTACATAATGGGTGGAATTAATTTTGTTGATATTGCTTATTTGACTAAAGAAAATTTAATTGACAACAGACTAATTTATACACGAAGAAAAACAAAGAAGCTAATCAAACTACCATTGCAAGATAAAGCGATAGAGCTTATTATCAAATATAACAAAGCTGATAACCAATACCTATTTCCAATCCTATCTTGTTCTCATAAAACAGATCAACAGAGAGCAAACAGAGTTCACAAAGTAATTACAAAAGTCAATGAACGGTTAAAGAGCATAGGAAAAGATTTAGAAATCACAATTGACCTGACTACTTATGTTGCTAGGCATTCATTTGCAACAGTTCTTAAACGTTCTGGAGTTTCAACCTCTATAATATGTGAATCGCTTGGACACAGTTCGGAAAAAGTAACGCAAATATATTTGGATAGCTTTGAGAATAGTCAAATTGATGAGGCTATGAGAAACTTGCTGTAAAAACAAATAATAACCGCTTTGTAAATGAAAATATGAAGCGGTTATCTATCTTTGCATTGAATGGTTGTTGTATCAATAAGACAGACCTATTCGATAAAATATTGAAAATAAATGCGTTTAAAGCTCGTAATTCAAAAGTGAGTAATTTTTTTTATTCGGGCTTATATTGAGCAGGTTTTTTCAAAAAAAATATCTCATACCTAAAATAGACAAGTAAAAGCGATATGAATAATTCTATCCATTTGGAAACACAGTTTATAGAAATCAAAGAGAATGAGCATTTAACAGATGTGTTTAAAAGGGAACAATATCCACTGGATTCAATTCCGACTAATTGTGTATTTGATAAAACTTTACCCGGACTAGGTGCAACATATAGCGAAATTCTGGCGAAAAGAAATTCAATTATAATAGAACCGAATATTCCTGTAATAGATGGGAAAGTTAAAAATCATATTGGTTTGATTGGTGTATATGAGGGATGTAGTGATGATAAAATCAAAAAACATCTTTTTAACGAGAGGATAAAACACAAAAAGATTCTATGTACGCCGGAAGGATATACCAAAGTAAAAAGGATTGCAGACCAAAACGGGGTAAATCTTTATGAGGATTATTTTATGCTGTTTGATGAATGCGAGAAGATAACACAAGATATTGATTATAGGGAACAAATTTCAATACCAATTAAAGACTTCTTTTTGTTTAGAAATAAAGCTTTTGTTTCGGCTACTCCATTAGATATGAGAAACCCTGATTTTCACAGTCAGGGATTTTTTCGATTAAAGGTAAAGCCACTCTATGAATACAGAAAAACAATTGATCTAATCACCACTAACAGTTATGATAATTCAATTATAGACCTATTAGATAAACTAAGAGATAGTGAGTGCGTTTGTGTCTTTATGAACTCAACGAACGGAATTAATAAGCTTGTAAACCATTTGGAAAAACAGGGGATTAAGGATTACAAAGCTTTTTGCTCAAAAAAAGTGAAATCAAATTCAAAGAGAGAGAGATACATAATAGCTTTGAGAACTTAAATTTACCTCTTGCAAAATATAATTTCTTTACATCAAGATTCTTTTCAGCCGTTGACATATACAGTGATAGAAAACCTGACATTATTATTATTACAGATTTAAATGAAGCTAAATATTCCAGAATTGATCCTTTTACTAATTCAATTCAAATATACGGACGATTCAGAAATACATTTGCAGATGGTAAAAAATTCAACACACTAACCCATATAACAAATTATGGTAATGGTGAAACTGTCCTTTTGGATTCGGAAATTGAATCGTACATTTCTACTTCAAAAAGAATTTACGAACAATTAAAGTACGAGATTAACAACGTAACAAATAGAGGGGAAAAAGAAGCCTTAATCGATAGCCTCAAAGCTTCACTCTATAGAAAGTTTATTGATGACGACGAATCATTAAACTACTTCAAAGTTGATAATTTCTATGATGATGAACGAATAAAAGGATACTATACCTCACCTCAACAGATAGTTGAAGCATACGAAGAGACAAAACATTTCCATCCTATCAATCATGAAAATAAGTTGTATTTGGTAGGAGATAATGATTTGTTAGAATACAAAAAACGAAAATCAGAGATAGAAAGAAGGCGTTTCCTTGTCAAAAAGTTGGATGCTATTTATAACCCACAAAGTCAATTCACAACAGAAGAGAAAGAAATCGCAAAAAACGAATTTCTAAAGGTAGAAGATAGAAAAATTCAGGAAGAGACACAATACACTATAGACGCTTACAACAAAATTGGGAGTCAGGCGATAAAAGATGTCAATCATTCAAAGAGTGAAATAAATCGGCTTATAAAAGATTATGAGAAGGAAGCCTGTAAGCGAAAAATGTTTTCAAAAGATGTGAGGGACGCAATACTAAAAAGGTTTCCAGAGAATGCAGAATACGAAAAAAATGAATTATTTAATGGTGTTTCGGAAATATTCCGGAACTTATAAATAACAGTTCAAAAGTATACCACCATTCCAATTGAAAAGTATACCAGCTAATCAAAAAAAATAGAGGCTAATGTCAGCACTTGTTCCATAACGTTTAATTTCTTTGTGATGTAAAAACCAGCACAGAGATAAAATGATTAGCATGAAAGACAAATCAGAAATTATCAGATTACG
>SAAR01000331.1 GCA_009916335.1 Erysipelotrichia bacterium
CAGTATACCAATCTACTTGTTCTTTATTTACAAACAAACGATTTCGTTGGTGGTAACTTTGAACTGAAAATTGAAAGTCATCCAATATAATGAACTTATCCGATTTCAATAATAACTCAAAGAACCCTTGCCAAGGGAGAAAAGATGGTTGCATCATGGCTACAATCATAGTACTATTCCTTTTCTATAAGCGGGGTTTGTGCTCTCATTCCAATTTTTTTAGCCGGACTCCCTGCATAAACACCCCATGGCTCTGCATCTTTATTAATAAAGCTACCTGCACCTAAAACAGCACCTTCTCCAATATTTATATCAGGCATTAAAGTACAATTTGCTCCAATGTAGACATCATCTCCAATTACAAGTTTACCATAAAGTGCATTAGCTGTTCCTTCTCCCAAGCCATCAACCATTTTTAAACCCTCTTTATGGGAATACACCGCAGTCAAAAGAACAGATCCTGGCCCGATTGAAACCTGATCACCTACAATAAGCTCACCGCCACCCCAAACTACTACATGTGGCTGCACATCTGTATGTTTGCCAATCTTTACACCTTGACCACCCCAAATAAAAACAAAGTCACGAATTCTACAGAAGTCGTCTAATTCAACTACGCTAGGGTTTGCAATTTTAGCCAGAGGCATTAAACGAACGCCATCTCCACATTTTTTCAATAACTCTTTGACGTTTTCACCCATCATTTCCGAACCATCAATTTTAAACTCCATTACTTTTACTCTTTTCTCTTAAAGATTACTATAGCTTATTACCATTATTTCCCATCAAGTTTTCTCTTTTTTTAACAAGATGTATAAATTTTTCTGATTTAAACTCTTTATTATAATCACTTATGAATTCCGCAAAGGTAAACTTTGGAGCAGGCAATATTACAGTTTATGGAGAAACTTCTATTAGTCAAATAGAAAAGGCTGGAGCATTTGAAAATTTAAAAATCTCTCCTGAAAAAGATTATTCCAACACACCATTAAAGAAAGAATCCTTTCTAAAAAAGAATTGGCATTTAGTTGTATCAGTAGTCTTCATTTTGTTAGCCTTTATTTCTCAAAATATTAGTGGAGAAGATTCAACGATTACAATTGCTCTGTATGTTGTCGCAATAATTATTGGAGGTTTTAGCTTATTTAAAGAAGGTATATCCAATTTATTAAAATTAGATTTTACAATGGAGTCACTAATGACTATTGCTATTATTGGTGCTTCCATCATCGGGGAATGGGCAGAAGGTTCTATTGTCGTAATCCTCTTTGCTTTAAGTGAAGTTTTGGAACGATATTCCATGGATAAAGCCAGACAATCGATTCGTTCATTAATGGATATTGCTCCCAAAGAAGCTTTGATACGCCGTAATAATGTGGAACAAATGATTGCGGTTAGCGATATTCAAATTGGGGATATTATGATTATAAAACCTGGGCAAAAAATTGCTATGGACGGAGTTGTCATAAAGGGCTATTCTGCAATTAATCAGTCCGCAATTACTGGAGAATCCATTCCAGTTGAAAAGAAAGTTGATGATGAAGTTTTTGCTGGAACATTAAACGAAGAAGGACTATTAGAAGTAAAGGTGACGAAACATGTAGAAGATACTACAATTTCAAAGATTATACATTTAGTTGAAGAAGCACAAGGTGAACGAGCACCAGCGCAAGCGTTTGTAGATAAGTTCGCGAAGTATTATACACCTATTATTATGCTTATTGCTTTGCTTGTTGCAGTCGTTCCACCTCTATTTTTTGGAGGTGATTGGGATACATGGGTATATCAAGGGTTATCTCTTCTAGTTGTAGGTTGTCCTTGTTCACTAGTAATTTCCACTCCAGTATCTATCGTTTCTGCAATTGGTAATTCAGCAAAAAACGGTGTTCTTGTAAAAGGTGGAATTTACTTAGAAGAAATTGGTGGACTACAAGCAATTGCTTTTGATAAGACAGGTACATTGACGAAAGGAAAACCAGTTGTAACTGATTTTATTCCTTATTCTCAACATATGGACGAACGGAAATCACTTTCAATTATTACAGCTTTAGAAACCTTGTCACAACACCCTCTTGCCTCTGCAATCATTTCAAAAGCTATGATTGATAATGTCGATTACAAGTCAATAGAAATTGATAATTTTTCATCAATCACTGGTAAAGGTGTTAAGGGTGATGTAGATGGTATAACCTATTACATTGGTAGCTCAAAACTTTTTGAATCTAGTTTAGAAAAATCTCAAAGTATATCTCAAACATACCAATCATTACAAAAGCAAGGAAAAACAGCTATGCTATTTGGAACAGAATCAAATATTTTAGCAATCATAGCTGTGGCTGATGAAGTTAGGGAATCTAGTAAAGAAGTTATTGCGCAACTTCATAAATTAGGGATTGCTCACACTATTATGCTAACAGGAGATAATAATGACACAGCACAGTTTATAGGTAAAGAAATTGGTGTTTCTGATATAAAAGCAGAGTTAATGCCAGAAGATAAACTTACTTACATTAAAGAATTAAAACAAACATACGGCAAAGTCGCTATGATTGGAGATGGTGTAAATGACGCCCCTGCCTTAGCTGCTTCTACTGTAGGAATAGCAATGGGGGGAGCTGGAACTGACACTGCTTTAGAAACAGCTGATGTTGCCTTAATGGGAGATGACTTAAAGAAATTACCATTCATTGTAAATCTTAGTCGAAAGACATTAAAAATCATTAAACAGAATATAACATTTTCTCTTGGAATCAAGTTATTGGCATTGCTATTAGTGCTTCCGGGTTGGTTAACATTATGGATTGCAATTGTAGCAGATATGGGTGCCACATTACTAGTTACATTAAATGGATTAAGATTAATGAAAGTCAAAAAATAATAATATACTAAAAATTATTTACAGATTACAATAACTAATGAAACTTACAAAGCAATAAAAAAAACTACCGCTTTGTAAGTAGCTTTTCATGATGTTTCTATTGTAATCTGTTTTTTCTTAATTTGTTAATTTTTCCAAAACAGCGGTAGCTTTTATAGAGGTGCTGTTATGTTTTGGTTAGGGGATAAAAAAAGAAAACTAATAATTAAATATAGATGTAGAAAAAATACGCATTTTTGCCATGAGGTAAAAGTGTGTATTTTTTTGTTTTTATCGAAGATTCCCCCCCTCTCCACCGTGATAGGAGTAAGCAAGGTTAATTAATCACTTGCAAACGGAAAGGAGGTGTAATTTTATGATAACTACTTCTAACTATGAAAAAACTATTGAACATCAATTTGATAGTTTTTGTAAAACAGTCATACGTAATTTTGCTAGAGATATCTATGACGAAAACAAGTGAAGAAATGAACGTCTGGTATCCCTTGAAGCATTAACAATGGCTGAACTAAGTCAACTAAGTATTTTTGATGATTACGATTCAAACTACATCATAATGGCTTCGTATGACTATGACATACGCATTGAAGATGTATTGATAGCTCAAGCAATTGGACAACTGGTTCTGTTGCAAAGTTTTCCAAAAAATCTATTTTAGTGTAAAATTGAGAAAAAAGACAGAGAGGACAGAGTAATGAATCATTTTAAAGGCAAACAAT
>SAAR01000031.1 GCA_009916335.1 Erysipelotrichia bacterium
AAAAGTCCTCTTGCGTAAGCATACCGTAATTGATAAAGAGCTTCAAATCGTTCCATTTTTCTTCAAATTGTTTACGATCATTTTTAAAAATAGATTGTAAACGATCTGAAACTTTTTTTGAAATATGACTAGAAATTTTCTTCACGTTAGAATCACTCTGAAGATAAGACCTAGAAACATTTAAAGGAATATCCGGAGAATCAATAACACCATGTAGAAGCGTTAAAAAATCAGGCACAACTCCTTCAACTGAATCAGTTACATAAACTTGATTGCAATATAACTGAATCTTATTTTTATTCAAATCAATGTTACTTTTAACTTTTGGGAAGTAAAGAATACCTGTAAGGTTAAACGGGTAATCCACGTTCAGATGAATCCAAAACAATGGTTCATCGGACATAGGATACAGTTTACTGTAGAAAGATTTATAATCTTCGTCTTTTAATTCATTAGGCTTTTGTGTCCATAATGGGTTTGTTTCATTGATGATGTTATCTTCAGATGTTTCAATCTGTTTTCCGTCTTTCCACTCTTTCTTTTTTCCAAATGAAACAGGAACTGGAAGAAAACTACAATATTTGTTTAAAAGAGAGGATATACGGGTTGTATCCAAAAATTCTTTGCAATCATCATCTATGTAAAGTACTATATCTGTTCCTCTATCTTCTTTATCAGCATTTGTAAGTGTATATTCCGGACTACCATCACACGACCATTTGATAGCTTGAGCACCTTCTTTATAAGATTTGGTTACAATTTCCACTTTTTTTGAAACCATAAAGGAAGAATAAAAACCAAGACCGAAGTGACCAATGATAGCATTAGCATCATTCTTATACTTTTCAAGAAAATCACTCGCACCGGAAAAAGCAATTTGATTGATATATTTTTCTATTTCTTCTGCGGTCAAACCTATTCCACGGTCCGAAATAGTTATTGTATCGTTATTTAACGATACTCTCACCGTCAAATCACCCAATTCTCCTTTATATTCACCCATTGAAGAAAGTGTTTTTAGCTTCTGAGTAGCATCAACAGCATTAGAAACTATTTCTCGTAGGAAAATTTCATGGTCACTGTACAAAAACTTTTTTATGATGGGGAAAATATTCTCCGTTGTAACCCCAATATTACCTTTTTGCATAATAACTTATATTTTTTAATTATCAATAATAACAGTAGTTTTAAAAACAATCACAAAAAAAATGCCAGGCAACATTACCTGACATTTTGACGGTTGATTATTTAGCTTATTGATTACCTTGTCTCGTAATATCTAAAGAATTCATCTCCGAATTAAAGGTTACTTTTATGATGTCGCCTTCGTGTAAATCAGAAGTAATAATCATTTCAGACAAAGGATCTTCCAATAAAGTTTGAATTGCACGTTTAAGTGGACGTGCACCATATTGAATATCATAACCTTTTGTCGCTATAAACTTCTTGGCTTCCTCATCAATCGCTAGAGAATACCCAATATTTTGGACTCTTTGACACAGACCTTTAAGCTCTATGTCTACGATTTGGATTATAGCGTCCAAGGATAATTGATCAAACGTTACTAATTCATCAACTCGATTCAAAAACTCAGGAGCAAAAAATTTATTTAGAGCCTTCTGAATAACACTTCTTGAAAATTCTTTATCATCCAAACGGCTTTGGGTAGCGAAACCAACCCCTCTACCAAAATCTTTCAATTGACGAGTTCCAATATTTGAAGTCATAATTATAACTGTATTTTTAAAATCAACCATTCTGCCATAACTGTCAGTTAGCCGTCCTTCATCCATGACTTGCAGCAAGAGATTAAAGACGTCAGCATGAGCTTTTTCTATTTCATCGAGTAATACAATAGAATATGGCTTCCGGCGAACTTTTTCTGTTAACTGTCCACCTTCTTCATATCCAACGTACCCTGGAGGAGCTCCAACCAATCTGGACACCGTAAATTTTTCCATGAACTCACTCATATCAATACGAATTAATGCTTCTGAAGTGCCAAACATATATTTAGCCAATTCTTTGGCTAAATGTGTTTTACCAACCCCAGTAGGACCTAAGAACATAAATACACCAATAGGTTTATTGGGATCTTTAAGCCCAACGCGACTGCGTAAAATTGCTTTTACCAATTTATCTATAGCGGCATCTTGAGCAACAACTTTGGATTTAAGATCAGTCTTCATATTAACCAATTTTACTCCTTCAGCCTGCGCCATTCGCTGTACAGGAACACCAGACATCATAGAAACAACATTCGCTATATCTTCCTCATCAACAGTTTGTCTATTGTCTTTAAGGGTTGCTTCCCAATCTTTTTTCATCTGTTCTAGCTGTTCTGAAAACATTTTTTCTTTATCTCTGAAACTAGCTGCCAATTCATAATTTTGCAACTTAACAGCTTCAGTTTTCTGTTGTTTGGTTTCTTCAATCAGCTTCTCTTGGTCTTCTATTTCTTTAGGTACCGTAATATTGGTCAAGTGAATTCTGGATCCTGATTCATCCAGCACATCAATTGCTTTGTCTGGGAAATTTCTATCAGTAATATATCTATCTGTTAACTTAACACACGCCAGCAATGCAGCTTCTGTATAATTAACATTATGATGGTCTTCATATTTTTCTTTTATATTACGTAATATCTGAATCGTTTCATCAGGCGTAGTTGGTTCTACCAACACTTTCTGGAAACGACGTTCAAGAGCTCCATCTTTTTCTATATTCTTACGGTATTCATCAAGAGTGGTAGCACCAATGCATTGTATTTCACCGCGAGCCAAAGCAGGTTTAAGCATATTTGCTGCGTCCATAGAGCCTGCAGCTGATCCAGCACCAACTATAGTATGAATTTCATCAATAAAGACAATTACATTAGGATTATTCTGTAATTCTAACAATATAGTACGAATTCGTTCTTCAAATTGCCCACGATATTTTGTACCGGCAACAATCGATGTCATATCTAAAGCTACTACTCGTTTATCAAATAATATACGAGATACTTTTTTTTGAATTATCCTGAGCGCAAGTCCCTCAACTATAGCCGACTTACCAACTCCAGGCTCTCCAATTAAAACTGGATTATTCTTTTTCCTACGACTAAGAATTTGTGCCAAACGTTCAATTTCTTTTTCACGTCCAACAACAGGATCTAACCTACCTTCTTGTGCAGCCTTTGTCATGTCAACCCCAAAATTATCAAGTGCTGGTGTATCATTTGAAGGTTTACGAACTGCCTGGGTTTGGTGGTGTTCTATACTTCCTGAACTGCTACTCGCTCGGGAGTCTTCCATATCATCTTCTTCCTCATCGTCTTCCGAGAAACTTGAGCTTGCATTAACGTCAGGTAAGTATGACATATGTTCCAAAAAGGCTTTGTAATCAATACTATTTTCACCAAGAATAGTAGCAGCTGTGTTATTACGATCCTTTAAAATTGCTAATATCAAATGTTCCGTATCTGCAACATTGCTTCTGTAAAGATGCGCTTCTAAGATTCCAAGTTTCAGAATTCGAGCTGTGTCATTAGATAACGGAATATCAGCGTCAGGTAATAACATATCATCTTGATGAAATTTCAAAATTGACTCAATGCGTTTTTTTAGATCATTAAGATCTATATGGAGTGTATTTAATACCTCAATAGCTCTGCTTTCACCATCCCGAATTAATCCTAGAAGTAAATGCTCAGGTCCTATATAGCCATTTTTGAGGCGATTGGCTTCTTCCTTGCTATATATAATGACTTCAGAGACTTTTTGCGAAAACTGATTATTCATCTTCATATTTTATAAAGGTTATTAATGGCAAATGTAGAAAAATTCTATTTAAGCCCGTTTTATATCTCTTTCCTTATTTATCTATCAACAAATGTCATGCCAGTTTTGATTAAAATAGTCCTTAAAACTAGAGATTAATTTCATCAATAACACGTAAAAAGGCATTAATATTATTGTTTTTTTCAAATTAATATGGTATGTTATAAATGATCTCACGACATTCATTAACAACAAGGGAATACAGACAATAAAGTTTTTAGCTGAATACTTTTGTATATCGTGAAAATGTAGTACTTTAGCGTGGTTTTTCATAAGCCACGAATGTATAATTAATAATCTTTTTAAATGCTTGAACAAGACAGAATTATAAAGATTAACATTGAAGAAGAAATGAAATCGTCATACATAGATTATTCTATGTCTGTTATCGTATCGAGAGCTCTTCCTGATGTTAGAGATGGATTTAAACCGGTTCATCGCAGAATTCTATATGGAATGATGGAACTAGGCAATACTTCAGACAAACCTTATAAAAAATCGGCAAGAATAGTGGGTGAAGTACTCGGTAAGTACCACCCTCATGGTGATTCTTCTGTATATCTTGCCATGGTGCGAATGGCACAAGAGTGGGCGATGCGTTATCCTTTAGTAGATGGTCAAGGTAACTTTGGTTCTGTTGACGGTGATAGTCCGGCAGCGATGCGTTATACAGAAGCACGCTTAAACAAATTGGGTGAAGAAATGATGCAAGATCTTTATAAAGAGACTGTAGATTTTGATCCTAACTTTGATAATACACTTGTTGAACCTAAGGTAATGCCGACACGCATTCCTAATCTTCTTGTAAATGGTGCTTCAGGTATTGCTGTGGGTATGGCTACTAATATGCCTCCTCACAATCTATCTGAAGTTATTGAAGCGTGCGTTGCTTATTTAAATAACAAGCAAATCACTGTTGAAGAATTGATGGAATATGTAAAGGCTCCGGATTTCCCCACTGGAGGATTTATATATGGAATTAGTGGAGTACGCGAATCTTATTTAACTGGACGAGGTCGTGTAATAATGCGTGCAAAAGCAGAAATCGAATCAGGACAAAACCACGACAAAATAGTTATAACTGAAATACCATATAACGTAAACAAAGCAGAACTGATTAAAAATATTGCTGATCTTGTTAACGAAAAGAAAATAGAAGGTATTTCAAATGCAAATGATGAGTCAGATCGTGACGGCATGCGTATTGTTATTGATATTAAACGAGATGCCAATGCTAGTGTCGTTCTAAATAAGCTTTACAAAATGACAGCATTGCAAACTTCTTTTGGAGTTAACAATGTAGCACTTGTAAATGGTCGTCCAAAGACGTTGAATTTGTACGACTTAATTTCTAACTTTGTTGAGCATAGACATGATGTCGTTATTCGCCGTACACAATTTGATCTCAAGAAAGCAAAAGAAAGAGCTCACATTTTAGAAGGTCTTATTATTGCATCAGATAATATTGATGAAGTAATTCGTATTATCAGAGCAGCAAAAACGCCTAACGATGCAATTGCAAACTTAATATCTAGATTTGAATTAAGCGAGATACAAGCTCGTGCAATTGTTGAAATGCGTCTACGACAATTAACAGGCTTGTTGCAAGATCAGCTCCATGCTGAATATGCAGAAGTGATGAAGCAAATCGCTTATTTCGAAGAAATTCTCTCAAATGATGAAATTTGCCGGCAAGTAATTAAAGATGAGTTAATTGAAGTTAAAAATAAATACGGAGACATTCGTCGCTCTGAAATAGTATACTCTTCTGAAGAATTTAATCCAGAAGATTTTTATTCGGATGATGAAATGATTATCACGATTTCACATTTGGGTTACATCAAGAGGACTCCATTAACAGAATTCCGTGCTCAAAACAGAGGTGGGGTAGGTTCAAAAGGTTCAGAAACTCGTGATGAAGATTTCGTAGAACATATATATCCGGCAACTATGCACAACACAATGATGTTCTTTACTCAAAAAGGTAAATGTTATTGGTTAAAGGTGTATGAAATACCCGAAGGTTCTAAAAATTCGAAAGGAAGAGCAATTCAAAATCTATTAAATATAGATTCAGATGATGCTGTTAATGCATATCTTCGTGTAAAAGACTTATCAGATCAAGATTATATTAACAACCATTATGTGCTCTTCTGTACCAAAAATGGCGTCATCAAGAAGACTTTATTAGAACAATATTCCAGACCACGTCAAAATGGCGTTAATGCAATCACAATTCGTGAAGATGATCGTGTCATTGAAGTACGTATGACCAACGGTGATAATGAAATTATTATTGCCAACAAAAATGGTCGGGCAATTCGTTTCAATGAGAACACGGTTCGTGTTATGGGACGTACTGCGACTGGAGTACGTGGAATGTCCCTTGATGAGGATGGCGAAGACGAAGTAGTTGGAATGATATGTATTAAAGATTCCGAAGCAGAATCTATTATGGTCGTTTCTGAACAAGGTTATGGAAAACGCTCTGATATAGAGGACTATCGTAAGACCAATCGCGGTGGAAAAGGTGTTAAAACCATGAATATAACAGAAAAAACGGGTAAACTTGTCACCATAAAGTCTGTAACTGACGATAATGATTTGATGATCATTAATAAATCTGGTATTACTATTCGTTTAAAAGTAGCTGATGTTCGTATTATGGGACGCGCTACCCAAGGAGTAAGACTAATTAATCTTGAAAAACGCAACGATCAAATAGGCTCTGTTTGTAAAGTGACGTCTGAAAATGAGGATTTATTAGAGGAAGAAGTGGAGACTGCTAACAATGCTATTGAAAGTAGTGCCGAAGAATTTAATGAACACCAAGAGAAGTAATATTGAATAGACATAATATTAACATTTAATTAAAAACATCATGAAAAGAGTATTATTTTCAATGATTTTACTTATTATAGCTAGTTTTGCTTTTGCACAAGAGAAAAATGTAAAAGAAGCAAAGAAAATTGCTAATGAAGTAAAACCTGATTTTAGTAAGGCTGAACAATTAATAAATGAAGCCTTAACAAATCCCGAGACCAAAGATAATCCCGAAACATGGGATGTAGCTGGGTTTATTCAAAAAAGAATAAATGAAAAAGAGATGGAAAATGCATATTTAAAAAAGCCATATGATACTCTAAAGGTATATAATAGCGTTTTAAATATGTATAACTATTTTTTAAAATGTGATGAATTAGCTCAAACTCCTAATGAAAAAGGTAAGGTTAAAAATAAATATAGAAAGGCCAATGCTGCAACTATGATTGCAGAACGTTCTAATCTTATCAACGGTGGTATACAATATTTTAATTTAGATAAAAACAAAGAAGCTTTGTCTTTCTTTGCTGCCTATGTTGATGCTTCTGCACATCCTATTTTTGAAAAAGAAAATTTTGTAGAAAAAGATACTGTTCTTCCTCAAGTAGCCTATTATGCATCACTTGCTGCTGCTAAAATGGAAAATTATCCAGCTGTACTAAAATATGCTCCATTTGCTAAAAATGATAAGGAAGTCGGTAAATACGCCTTGGAGTTTATGGCCACAGCATATAAAGCTCAGGCGGACACAGCTAAATGGGTTGAAACATTGAAAGAGGGAATACAAAAATATCCTCAACATGCATTCTTTTTTGGTCATCTAATTGACTATTATAGCAATACAAATAAGTATGGAGAAGCAATGCAGTTTGCTGATGATATGTTGAATAAAGATCCTAATAACACATTTTATTTATATGTTAAGGGATATTTATATCATAATATGAAGGATTATGATAAGGCAATTCAGTTCTACAAAAAAACAATTGAAATTGATCCTAAATACGCAGAAGCCTATTCAAACTTAGGACTAATTTACTGTTTGCAAGCTCAGGATTATGCATCAAAAACAACAGCAGACGTTAATGATCCTAAGTATTCTAAAGAACAAGCTAAAATAAAAAAGTTCTATGAAGAAGCTAGACCATATTATGAAAAAGCTAGAGATTTAAAGCCAGACCAAAAAGATTTGTGGATTCAAGGTTTATACAGAATTTATTATAATCTCAATTTAGGTAAAGAGTTTGAAGAAATTGATAAATTAATGAATAATTAATATCAATAACATATTAACATATAGAAAAAGCTGTCCCAATTAATTAATTGGGACAGCTTTTTCTATATGTTAATATGTTGAAATCCAAATTATTATTAAACATAATACCAATTATATATATAAATAAACAATTTATATATTAATTACGACTTGTTAAATTCAAGGTTTAGAAAAATTACGTCTAGTGTTGATTACCAATAAAGGCGTATCTGAATGAAAAATCATTTTTCGGGCTATTCCAGGATTAAACAAACGAGAAAAAATATTTCTTTTGTAAGTTGTTAGTGTTAAAATGTCTATTGCATTATTTTTTATATAATTATCAAGGCTATCCAATATATCATCATGTTTTACAATACTATACTCAATAATTAATTCAGGATATTGATTTCTAAAATATTCCTTTATTCCTGCCAATTTAATTTCATTCCATGTGTCGGAAACTTCCGATAAATGAATTAAAGAAATAGAAAATTTGAAAGCTTTAAAGGAATTTACTAACGCATCGAATGCAATAAGATCTCTTTGATCAAAATTTGTCAAAAAGGCGATTTTATTAACATTGTAAAAATCATTCAAGGAAGTATTTTCAGGAATAGCTAATACTGTAGTTTTGCTGCGTTCAATAACCTCTGCAGTAACACTACCAATCAAATCTAAATCCTTTTGATTTTTTCCTCGTGTACCCATCACAATCAACTTAGGATTCTCTTCTTTGGTAAATCTAATAATCTCTTCTTCAGGAATTCCTTCTCTTAAAACACAGTTAAATTGAACATCAGGTAAATCACCTAAACTAATTCTTTTTTTAATTTCATCAGATAATACATTTAAATCAGAATGTACTTTATGAAGAGCATTCTTTACATCATTATCAGGTGATTGATAAGTGAATATATCTCCATATGGCAATGAAGAAGCATATATGGGAGTAAAATACACATGCAATAGGACAACCTCAGAATTAAAGGCTTTTGCACAAGCAAAACCGAATTGGCATGCTTTTATTGAGTATTTGGAGAAATCAACAGGAATTAACACTTTTTGAGGTGTATCAATCTTTTTAAGTTCATTCTCCCCCACTATATCTTCTGCTAACCATATAGAACTTTCAGTAATTTTAAGTGCTCTTGGTAGGTCACTCTCTTTTATACGTAACCTTACTCCAGATGATACAACTGGTTGAATCTGATTCACATTGTGAATATATGTTTCAATACCTTCATTTTCAAGGACATTCTTTAGTATTTGAGCCTTAGTATAAGTCAAAATAGCTAATGTTACAAGTTTATCTTCCATAATTCTTAAATTTATTATAGTATAAAATAAAAGTCCTAATTGCAATATTCAATTAGGACATTATTAGTTAAATCTCATATATCAGCCGATTGTTCAACAAAATTATCTTTACGCAAACTAATATTTAACTCATCAAGAATTTTCAAAGCTTTGTCTAGTACAATAGTATCATCAAGCATCACTAACCCACCATCTGGTCCTGATTCCAAATGTATCCCTACACTCTTACCTTCCTTAAAATGATGGCCACCAAAGAAGTTTCGTACAGTATCTACATTTAAACCTAACTCGTCTGCAATTCTATGCATACTCCCACTTGGTAACGAATCTTTAATCCTCCGGAGTTCATTAAATGTTATTGTTCTCATGTTTCATTAAATTTATGGTTAATACTATGTATCACGCTATAAACTTAATAAATAAAAAAGAAAAAACAAATTATTATTTGAAATAATTTGTTTTTAAAATATCAATATTGCTGCTTTGTTAATTTATATAAAAAGAACAAACTACAATTTTGTGCTTCATTCAATTTATTATAAACGTTCAATAAGTTCTATCAAATAACTTCTAAGTCATTTTTTTTCACCCAACCAACATTACCATCTTCTAATTGAATTTCTTTCCAATCTTTCATCGAATCATCTTTAATAAACACTTTTCTGCCTTCATGGAGAATAAACAAACTTGTGCCATTATCATTAGGGGTACTGCGAATTGTTACACTTGGAGAGATAATTATTGCATTCATTCTATTCAAACGAACCCTTCTCTGAAAAGCAGCAGATATATTCGCTATAACGCAAAATACAAGGAAAAATAAGGCCAAAATAAAAAAGGTTTTTCTAGCCACAATCTTAGTCGAAAAGAAGAAAATGTATATTGATACAATAAATAATAAAAAAAAGGAAATTGCAATAATTGCCCATGACTGAATACCCATTGAGTTTGTAATAGACTTCAACCAAGTGATAAAAAACAACTCAGGTACATCTGTTACCTTATCAACCGTCTTAGCTCTTGCTATTTCTAAGTTAGATCTAATGTCTTTATTAGCAGGCTTTAAAATCAAAGCTCGTTCATAGTTTAAAATAGCTTTGGCTATATCTCCTATCTTATAATAACTATTACCTAGATTATAATATATATCTGCAGACTCACCTGTCCTCAATATCATTTCATATATCTGAATCGCTGTAGTAAAATCGTTTCTAATATACGCACTATCAGCTAAAGATTTGGAGATAACAAGATTTCGACTCCCTAATTTTGATGTAGCATTAACAATTGAATCATTGTTCGTTAATGAATCAATCTCTAACGAACCTTGCGAATGCGACACTTGATATGTCAAAATAAAAAATGTAATAAATAATATCTTTCTCATAACGATATGTCATTTTTTAATAAGATTCTCAATCTTAGTAATTACAGAAACAGCAGAAACGTATAAATTATCCATCGCTCTATTTTTATCACTTGGCGAATAGCGAGCAAATTCACATTCATTCAACGTATCTATAAATTCTCTTATGAGTTCATTAGGCACGCCATATTTATTCAATCTTTCTTCAACATTATCTTTTGATAATCTTGAAACTGGGATATTAAGTTTATCACTAATATATCCCCAGAGAGCTTTCAACACCTCATCATAAAACAAATCCTTATTATCATCTCTTAATAGAGTTTGCGCTAATTTCATCCGTCTTAAAGCAATTTTATTTGCTTTCTTATTTCGCACTTTTGCAATATTTGAGTTCTCGACTATTTGCTTTTTAGAAATCAGAAAAACAATTCCAAAAATGAATATTGGAATTATATAACACAACCAATATGTTAATGAGCCAAAAAAGAAGCTACTACCGGAAATAATTTTTGCATCTCCCAATTTTATATATCTAATATCCTCACCTAAAATCTTTAAATCTTCTTTATTAGTAAAGTTTGCAATGACCTGATCTGCATTTCCCACTCCCTTTTCAACTTCTAAATTAAACTCTTTCGTTGATATATTTTTATAAACTTTATTTTTAACATCAAAAAAAGAAAATGAAATAGCTGGTATTTTAAACACTCCAGGATTTCTTGGAATTGCTAAATATTCAATCACTTTACTACCTGACAATCCATCTTTTGTTAATTTAACCTTATTATCAACTTTAGGATCATAAACTTCGAAATCATCTGGAAATTTAATAGTAGGACTGCTTATAAGTTTATGATTGCCGATTCCTGAAATAACCACCTTGACTGTAACAGCATCATTTGTTTTAATTTTAGTATTACTTATTGACGAAGAAATACTAAAGGTCCCTACTCCACCCGAAAAATCAACAGGTTTTTTGGGTGGCAAGGAATATACATTAACAGTAATTCTAGGTGTAATTATACTCTTCTTTATCTCAACATAATTACTCCCACCATTAAAGAATGCATCAAATGGATCAACCGATTGTACGGTTTTAGCTATAGATGCATCAAAACGAGCTGATTCAATTATCAATTTACCGGATTGTTGAGGAAAAAGCACAAATTGACGATATATTGTTGTATGGTAATTTTTACCATTATAATGCTCCAACGCCCATTTTGCATTTGAAGGTAGTTCTATTTCTTGGGAATGAAATCCTTTAAAATCAGGTAATTTTACATTAGAAAAATTCCTAAGATCTACTACTGTGTAAATTTTATACGTAAGTAAAAAGGCTTCTTGCTCGTAAACATTTGACTTACTTACAGTAGCCGTTATGAAAAGATCATTATTAGATACAGATTTTGCAGATATTGATTTTGAATCATGTACAGAACCATTCGTATTAGATGCTCTTTTCCCTGTTGGAAGAACTTTGATTCTAACAGAATTAGATGTGATTGGATTTCCTTCAGCCGTTATCGATGCACCTGGAATTGAAAATATTCCTTCATTATTGGCCATAAGTATATATGTAAAAGTTATACTGTTACTAGACGCCGCAGTACCATTCACAATTTGTGTACTACTTTGTTGGGAGCGACTGGGTCCCATCAACACTTCGAAACCCTTTATTGAAGCAATACGAAAATCCCTCACATTTAAACTATTAACCGTGTATGACAATCTAAATTGATCACCAACTACAACTGTTTCTGGAGCTATAGCTTTAAAATTAACTTTGCCATTAGCTAATAAAAGAGCTTTGCTTGCAAACAAAACTATTATAAAGAATATTATTTTTCTCATATTAAATACTATCTATCATATATGGACTACCAATCTTTTTCTAAACGACCTCCACGTAACTTTTGCTGTTTTTTTATTCTATCTTGCACATCTCTTTCGTCTTGCATCACTGAATTCAATAGTTGTTCTGCATTTTCTTTAGACATTTTTGGGTCCCTCTCGCTTGATTGACTTGATTTAGAGGAATCATGTTTATTATTATTTGAACTATTGTTGGAATCATTATTTTTATTATCTTTTTGATTATTCTCTTTATTGTCCTGTTCATCCTTTAATAATTTTTGTGCTAAAGATAAATTATAACGAGTTTCGTCATCTTTAGGGTTATTAATTAAGGCTTTTTTATACGCTTCAATAGCTTGTTTGTAGTCTTTATCTCGATGAAACAAAACCCCAATATTATGATAAATATAAGATAATTTAGATTTGTCTTTTTCCATTTTAGATGCAGAAACGTATTGTTCTAATGCATCTTTATTTTTTTGTTGATAAATAAGTGAATTACCTAAATTATACATAGAAACAGTTGACTTAGGATTAATTTCAAGAGCTTTTCTATAATTTATCTCAGCATCAATATAGCTACTATCATTGTACAATCTATTTCCCTTACGAATATAACTGCGTTCTACTTTTTGAGCAAAAACAGAACATAAGGATACAAACAAACCTAATAGTAATAATATAAATTTATTTAGTGATTCCATAACAAATTATCTACTTTGAAAATAATCTAATTTTCTTAAAAAACACATTTTTCTTATCAAGAATCATCATCTCCGTAAACAGCAAAAATAAAATAATCCAAGCTATAGCCTGAAATTGTTCATCAAATTCAGTGTATATTTTTGAATTGATGTCAATCTTCGCCATTTTGGCTATCTCGTCATTTATAGTCTTTTCTGCAGAATTAGTATTATCAACACGTACATACACACCATTACCTTCCTTAGCGATCTCCTTACACATCTCTTCATTTAATCTAGTTACAATAACATTCCCTTCACTATCACGCCTAAAATCATTAGTCCCATCGAGAGGTATAGGTGCACCATTAGCAGAACCAACACCAAGTACATGAACCTGAATTCCTTTGTCAACAGCCTCTTTCACTGCATTTGTTACTCCTCCTTCATGATTCTCACCATCAGTTATGATAATAATGGCTTTTCCAACTCCTTCTTGTGGAGTAAAGCTTCTTGATGCTAGATTAATTGCAGCCCCAATAGCGGTACCTTGTTTGTTAATTAAAGAAGGATTTATTGATTCAAGAAACATCTTTGCAGAAATATAATCACTAGTTATTGGCAATTGCGTAAATGCATCACCGGCAAAAACAATCATTCCAACTTTATCATTCTCAAGTTTATCAACTAATCTAGCGACCAATCTTTTTGCTTTTTCGATCCGGCTAGGTTGAAGATCGGTTGCTAGCATAGAATTTGAGATATCAACTGCAATCATTATTTCGACACCCTTACGTTTTATATTTTCTAATTTAGAACCAAATTGTGGTCTTGCTAATAGAAATGAAAATAAGGATATACATATTAAAATCAATCCAGATTTAATTTCAGGTCTATACTTAGACACATCAGGCATCAATAATCCAATAAGTTCTGGATCACCAATTTTCTTAATTCTATTTTTTCTAATATAATTAGAGAACAAATAAAATAATGTTAAAAGTGGTAATAGGAGAAGCAAATATAAATATGCAGGCTCTTCAAATCGAAACATTTTACTATATATTTAGTTATAAATTTCTTAAGGAATCTTCTTTAATATTGAGTTCCTCAAATAAAATTCAAGTAATAAAAAGAGCAAAGCAATCAAAGCAAACCATTGATATTCTTCATGTCTTTTACTATATTGTTTTACATTCAACTTTGTTCTTTCAAGCTTATCTATTTCTTTATAAACTTCTTTCAACTTAGAATTATTCGTTGCACGAAAATAATTGCCATTAGTTGTTATAGCAATTTGGGTCAATGTTTTCTCATCAATTTCAACTGGGGTATTAATATATTGAATAGTTCCAGCTACCCGTAATGGGTATGGTGCCATTCCATTTGTACCAACTCCAATCGTATAAACTCTAATACCAAAGCTTTTAGCTATATCTGCAGCCGTTAATGGAGAAATATCTCCTTTATTATTAGTCCCATCTGTCAGTAAAATTATGACCTTTGATTTTGCCTTACTATCCTTTAATCTTGATACGGCATTAGCAATACCCATGCCGACAGCAGTACCGTCTTCTACTATTCCAGAATTAATACTCTGAAATAAATTAAGTAGGACAGTATGATCAACAGTTAGCGGACATTGAGTAAAGCTTTCACCTGCAAATAAAGTTATGCCAATATTATCATTAGGTCTTCCACTAATAAACTCAGCAGCAACATCTTTTGCCGCTTCTAATCTATTAGGTTTCAAATCTTCGGCTAACATACTTGTAGACACATCTATGGCAAGCATTATATCAATTCCCTCCACTTCGCTATTTTGCCAATTATTAGTAGTCTGAGGACGTGCTAAAATCAAAATGACTAAAGATAAAACAATAATTCGTAAAATAAATGGAGCATGCAACAAATATATTTTATAGCTTTTTTTTATATCACTATAAATATTCGTATCAGACATCTGCAATGTCGCATTGTTTTTTTTATGCTTTAATATATACCACACTATGTAAGGTATTAATAAAAGCAACAGAAATAAATATTCAATATTTGCAAATACCATTATCTTCTATTTTTTAAAATCATTATGCTAAAAGAGCATAGAGTTCACGAACTATAAAAATTAAAACAAATAAGATGATAACAGAAAGAGTGATAATGCTTAAAATTAAAGCAACTTTGACTTTAAGTGATCGTTTCTCTACTACAGTTATTTCTGTCGGCTGAATTATTGAATTATCATCAATAGTCTCCTTTGTTTCATTTATAAATTGAATTGCATTTATTAAATTCGCATCATTCTCATTCATACCAGGATTATGTTTGGCGAATTTAACAAGATCTGCAGTTTGGAAAAGAACTTTTAATCCACTTATATCATTTGCTTTATCAGTAACTTCCATCAATCGATTAATTATCTCCGAGGAGGTCATTTCTAAAGCATTAAATCCAAATCGATTTTTTATATAATTTCTAACTGCGTCAGTTAAATCCGTATAATAATCTTTTAACCTACCTAATTGCAATTTTTTATCACCTTTAATCTTTTCAATTTCATTCATGGCAATTTCATATGGAGGCAACTTTGGCTCAAGTTTTATTTTTCTTATAATGGGTTTATTATCGCTTAATCTTATAATAAGATAAATCAAAAGAGCTAAACATGGAAATAATAATAACGAAGCAATTATCATGTTCCACCAATCTTCCCATTCAAATGGAGCTTTAAATACAGTTTTAGGTCCGAAAAAATGGTCAGGATTTAATGTATCTACCGGTACCGAATACACTTTAAGAGCTAACGCCTTCGATTTATATATTTTATTATCAACTGTAATACAAAAAGGAGGTATATAATAAAGAGCAGAATCAAAAGACGTTATTATATACTCTTGTGTAATTAACAACCTCTCTTTGTTGTTTAAATATTGAGTATCAGGTTTGGCTATTTCCACAATATCTACACCTTTAATCAAGGTATCAGTGTAAATCGGAAAAATAGCCTTTTGCTTAGCATTAAATGATACCTGAAGTCGAATTCTAGCTTGTTCTCCTATTAGTATCTGCAAAGAATCTATTTTCGCGTCAACAGTTACTGACTGAGAAAATACCCTAACTCCCCAGAATAATAATATAACAATAAATGCCCAACGTATATTCCTTATCATCATAATTACTAATTTCTTTTTTCAAAGAGTGTAAGTAATGCCTTTACAAAATCTTGATCGGTTCTTACAGAAACAGCATCAACTCTACTCTTGTTAAACGCATTTCGCAACTTGTCCTGTTTAGTTTTCCACCATTCAGAATGAGCTTTTCTTAATGATAAAGAAGATGTATCAATCCACTGTTCATTACCTGTTTCAGCATCCTTTACATTAATTAATCCTACCGAAGGTAAATCTTCAATTCTTCTATCATATACCTGAATAGCGACTAAATCATGCTTTCTATTAGTTATAGTCATAGCATTATAGAAGCCATCATCAATAAAATCCGAAATAATAAAAGCTGTACATTTCCTCTTCATTACATCAATCAAATACTCTAAACACACTTTGATATCGGTCATACGACTGTCAGGCTCAAAATTGAGCAACTCACGAATAATATATAAAATATGTTTTTTCCCTTTCTGAGGTGGAATAAATTTTTCTATTTTATTGGAAAAAAAAATAACGCCTATTTTATCATTATTTTGAATTGCAGAAAAAGCCAACGTTGCAGCAATCTCAGTTACAATATCTTTTTTAAATTGTTTCACAGTACCAAATTCAAGACTCCCAGAGACATCAATTAAAAGCATTACAGTCAACTCACGTTCTTCCTCAAAAACCTTTATATAAGGTTTATTAAAACGGGCTGTAACATTCCAATCAATATCTCTTATATCATCTCCATATTGATATTCCCTGACTTCAGAAAAAGCCATACCTCTTCCTTTAAAAGCAGAATGGTACTGCCCTGCAAAAATATTATTAGAAAGTCCTCTAGTCTTTATTTCAATCTTTCGAACTTTTTTTAACAAATCAACCGTTTCCATTAGTTATTATTTTGGTTGATACTAGAATTATTATTTAACATAAAATAAATAATCTAAATTATGGAACCTCAACTTTATTCAGAATGCGACTTATTATTTCATCGGAATTTATGTTATTAGCTTCAGCCTCATACGTTAGCCCAATCCTATGTCTTAAAACATCATGAGCGACAGAACGAATATCTTCAGGGACAACATAACCTCTTCTCTTAATAAAAGCATATGCCCTTGAAGCTAACGCTAGGTTTATCGAAGCACGTGGAGAGCCACCAAACGATATTAACCCTTGAAGATCTTTCAAATCATATTTTTCAGGGAAACGCGTTGCGAATACAATATCAACAATATATTTCTCTATCTTTTCATCAATATAAACTTGACGCACTACTTTTCTAGCTTCAACAACTTCTTCAGATTTTAATATCGATTTTACTTCAATCTTTCTTTCATTAATATTTTGCCTAATAATCAATTTTTCTTCTTCTATTTTCGGATAGTCAATTATTACCTTAAGCATAAAACGATCGACTTGTGCTTCAGGTAATTGATAAGTTCCTTCCTGCTCTATAGGATTTTGGGTTGCCAAAACTAAAAATGGATTTGGCAATTTAAAAGTGTCATTACCAATAGTGACCTGCCTTTCTTGCATCGATTCCAAAAGAGCACTCTGTACTTTTGCAGGGGCACGGTTAATTTCATCAGCCAAAA
>SAAR01000332.1 GCA_009916335.1 Erysipelotrichia bacterium
CATTAAAGTAGGTATACAACCTGCACAAGGTGCATATGAAGAAAGTAATCGTATTAAAGGATATAAGCCTAATAATGGAGCAGTATCACAAAGCAATGCACAACCAACAGCGCAAAAACAAGCAACAAATACAAGACCGTGGGCGGCTAAGTAATGACAACTTTTCAAATATTAGAGGAGATTAGGGCATTGTATGCCCTAATGTGTGAATGTGATGAAAACGGTGAATTATTGCATAATGAAGATGATTTAAAAGACTTTGTTAGAGAGATTAAACAAAACAAAGAAACTAAATTAAACTCAATGCAAGATTTAAAAATTGAATTACAGCATTCAATTAATGCTTATGATGAAAAGATAGCAAAATTAAGCGCACGTAAACAAGCGTTAAGCAATGACATTGATAGAATTAAACAGCTTCAATTAATGCTTTTAGATGGTGAAAAATGTAAGACAGATGAGTATAATTTTTACTTTATTACTACAAAATCGGTTAATATTTCTGATAATTTTACGCCTGAAATGTTAGATAAAAAATATCAACGTATTAAAGTAGAGTTTGACAAAACAGCTATTAAAAAAGCATTGCAAGATGGTGTTTATGTTGCAGGTGCTGAAATTGTAGAAAACAAAAATTTAGTGATTAAATAATGCTTGAACTACGTCCTTACCAAAAAGAAGCTATTGAAGCAACTTACAACTATTGGAGAAATGAAACTGGAATAAATCCCGTTGTAGTTGCTCCAACTGGTGCAGGAAAGAGCCTTTTAATAGCTAAAATTTGTGAGGACGTAGTTAATAGTGATGATTATTCAAGAGTGCTTATGCTAACACATTCAGCCGAGTTGATAGACCAAAACTTCAAAGAGTTAAAAGAAATATGGAGTGAAGCACCAGCAGGAATTTATAGCGCATCTCTAAAAAAACGTGATTTAAAAAATAGAATTATTTTTGCAGGTGTTCAGTCTTTTGTTAATGTTGTAGAAAAAAGTGAACCTTTTGATCTTATTATTATTGATGAGGCTCATCTAGTAAACAATAAAGCAGAAACACGTTATAAAAAAGTTTTTGATATATTGCTACAAAAAAATGAATTAACAAAAATAGTAGGTTTTTCAGCTACGCCTTACCGATTAAGCGGTGGTAATATTTACGGTAAAAATAAGATATTTTGTGGTGTAAGTTATGAAATAACGCTTAAATATTTAATTGATAATGGTTATTTATGTATGCCTATAACAAAGGGTGCATTAAAGCAATATGACTTAAGTAGTGTAAGCATTAAATCAAACGGTGAGTATAACGATATTGAACTCGCTCGAGTAGTTGAAACAGAGGAGCTTATCGAAGCAGTTGTAAATGAAACTTTAGAAATGGGAAAAAATCGCAAAGCATGGTTAATATTTGCTAGTTCAATTAATCACGCTGAAAAGATCAAAGAGTGTTTTAATAGAAAAGGATTTGATAGCGTTGAAATAGTAACTGGAGATACTCCAAAAGATGTGAGAGCTAAATTATTAGAAGATTTTAAAAATAACACTTTGAAATGTTTAATAAATGTAAATGTCCTCACGACAGGATTCAATGCCCCTATTTGTGATATGGTAGTCATAGCGAGAGCTACACAGTCCACTTCTCTTTATGTTCAAATGATAGGGCGTGGATTACGTACATATCCAAATAAAGAAAACTGTTTAATTATTGATTTTGGGCGTAATACTTTAACTCATGGGACGCTTGACAATATTGTACCTGTTGTAATCGGTAACGGAACTAAGAAAAAAGATAAAAAACTAGAAGAAGAAATAAAAGCAAAAGAGTGTATAAAATGCCATAGGCTTAACGAAAAAAGCGTAACACATTGTATAGAGTGTGGGTATGAGTTTCCAATAAGAAAAGTGACTCACAGCGAAAAAGCTTATGATGGTAGTATGTTTAGCGATGGAGAGTTTATAGAATGGGAAGTTAAAAAAGTTAAATATGAGTCTTATATTTCTAAAAATGGAAATGAATGTTTAAAAATATCTCATGTTTGTGGGTTGCATTTAGTTAATGAGTTTATAGTTTTAAATAGCTATTTTGGACGGAAACAATTACGAGAAATTAAGTGCAATTACACTACCATTGAAGATATTTTAAGTAATGTAGAAAAGTTTGAAGTGCCAATAAAATTAAGATTAAAAAGAGAGGGTAAGTATATGAAAATAGAAGAAAAGATAATGAAAAAAGAAGTGGTAGAACATAGTTGCTTAGGATGTATTAATATGACATATTACACAGAGAAGCAAGGATATAAAAGTATTGAAAAATACAGATGTGATGAGTTTAAATGCGATTTAGAGTATGAATGGATTAATGAAAAAAATGAGTGTGACAAACATGACTGCATACCATTCTGAGCATGAAGAGCAGGTTGCATTGGTACAGTGGTTTCGTTATAACTTTCCAGAGCCTGATTACATTATCTTTGCAGTTCCTAATGGTGGTACTCGTGGAATTAGAGAGGCTGAAAGATTAAAAGCCGAGGGTGTTAAGGCAGGTGTTAATGATTTGATTATTTTAACACACGGTAAGGCTATATTTTTAGAGATGAAAAAAGTCAATACTAAAGCATCTCCAAAACAAAAAGAGTTTCATAAGAATTTAGAGTATTTAGGGTTTGTTAATTTAATCGGTTACGGTGCAAGTGATGCGAGTGAAAAGATTTTAAAAGAATTAACTAAAACCCCTTGACAATACCAAAATATTGTTATATACTTACAACATGCAAACGAAGAGATAAAAGCTAAAAACTTTTACTCTTTTGTTTTTTGCTACATTAAAAAAAGGGGATACGATGAAAAAGATTGAGATAAACACTATAGAAGAGCTTTTAAAAATAACTAATGACGAAAATATTATAGAAGCTTTTAAAATAGTTAAAGAAGCAAATAGAATGACGACTAAAGTTCAAGAAAAACTATATAACCTTGGAGGACGATTGGTTTTTAGAGGTTTTAACAGCTGGTCGACAGATTGCTATTTTGTACCATCGCAAAATATTATTTCTTTTGGAATGGCGAATATAAATCAAGCAGGAAGAGGATATAGTTTTTCTTTATAATAACCTTTAAAAGCCCATTACGATGGGTTTCATAAAGTTTGTAAAACTTAGCTATGAAATTGATTAGCACGGGTTAGAGCGTTAGCCATAAACGCTTTCGGTTACAGTCCTTTTCACTTATGAGGGATAGAAAAATATAAGTGAGTTTAAATAGTGACACTTAAGCATTCAACGCAGTGTTTGTAAAGTAAAAAAATGGTTTTGCACGGTGTTACTTTTTAAACTTTAAGGGGGATAAAATGCTAAAACTAGCAAACGCATACGTGCGAACAAATAGCGAAGTGACAAAGAAATACATTTTAAAAATGATAGAAATGAGGCTTAAAAATGTACGTTGACAGATACGACAACTGCCTAGAAGAAGTGGCAAAAATATGCGAACCTATGAAAGAGACGTTAGCCAAGTGCTTAGACCTTAAAAATGATTACAACATTGACAAATATACCATTTATAAAG
>SAAR01000333.1 GCA_009916335.1 Erysipelotrichia bacterium
ACTTTGTCTATCAAAACCAGCGATTACGCAGCATATCCACTATCTCGAAACGGATTTGGAAGTTACATTATTCCAGAATCAGGGCGGGAATTTGGTGCTTACCAAAAAAGGAAACTTGTTGAAAGATCGTTTAGTCGTCATCAATGATCACATTGATGATTTATTACGCTCATTGGCCACTTAAAGTTAACAGGTGTATATTAGGCGTAACAGAAAGATTGGGTTTTATGAAAAGAGATATGGCTAAAAAACTTTGGTTATTTGCTGCCGCCTGTTTTTTTTTTTATTGCCAATCGCCAGAGTACATGGCTAAGCAGTTAACGTACGTACTTTTTTATAAAGTAGAGAAAGTAGAACTAAAGTATAATAAGCAAGGCTGAGCATTCCGCGATATATGTTTGCTTTTTCCGAGGATAGCAATGAGCTGGTCACAGTTTTTTTGGTGCGCAGGTTTAGTCAAAATATATTATCCATGAATCCTCTTTATACTTTGCGTTCCTTCCTTCATTGAAACTTCAATGAGCGTTTTTGTGACAATACCCCAATCTTTCCGTATACCTTTATCAGCATATTTTACGCCGGTTATTAAAATTTTAATATTTTTAGGCCATTGTTCAACCGCATCGGCTAGATACGTCGTTTCCATAGATTTGGTGATTTCATAAAGGGAAGCTAAGCTATTTCTCTTGGTTTCTTCATCGATAGCGCTTACCCATGAGGAAATAGTTCTTTGTGTGTAATTGGAAAATCTTGTGGTAGAGGGCGTTCTAAGAAATTTATCTTCATTTATTAACCATGTGTAAGGGTCGTGCTGTAGGATGGACCATGCGCTACTTTTTATTATGGAGAAATCCCGTTCTTCTTCTAACATTATTCCTACAACAGAAGCTTCTGGAACAATTTTCTGTATTCTGTTTCTAGTCTTTCTGAATTGATCTGAAGAACGTAACGAACTATGTATCCCTGGACCATCATGATTAAAAACTTTTATGATATTTTCATTTATTTCACGTTTAGTAAATACGGCTGCGAATACTGCCAATGTTCCCCCTTTTGAATGTCCACCTAGGTAGTATTTACCCCCAAATTTATCGTGTATCCTTTCCAAGTAGTCAGCGGCTGATTTCTGTGATGGAATTATTGTTAAATAAGACATATTCAAATCTTCTTTCCAACCAACAAAAGTGGATGTGGTACCCCGGAAAGAAAGGAAATAGTGATTATTAGACAATTCAAACGTAACGGCAGAAAACTGCGTTTCTTCTGATTCACTTATTAAATTGATGACCTCATGAACTTTTATTGATCTAAAACGAGTACTTGTAGAAATCTCAGAAAATAATAGGCTATTGTTTTCTGCATTCCAAGTTCTTTTTACCAGAAGCGGTACCAAATTGGAATTGTAAATTTCAAGAAAAGAATAGCTTTCTTTCGTGGGTAACAAACTATAATCCAAATACGCTAACTGTGAGAAAATGAGGCTGTCAATTTCGTTTAGTGGCGCTATTTCAAAGGGCACATCTTTCATTCTTCTTACATAGTCAATAATATTACTCATTTTTTCCATCACCTAAAATCCCATTAACACCTGAAAAAGTTATGAGGCTCATTTTTTTTGACAATTCATCTAAAGGGATTTTCTTCGGATCGCGTAACCACTCTTGATAAACCTCCATCATTCCGGCTATTACATAATTAATAGTCAAATCTCTAGTAAAATCATCTTCAAATATATCTAAATGTAAATTGGCTATCACTCGTTGTTTTAACGTTTGAGATATTTTTGCAATCAAGTTGATATCCCCGACTTTATTTGACTGCATTAAATCACTATAAAATTCAAAATCCTGTTGTATGATGTTTGTCAGAGATTCAAAGATCCAGGTTGGAGACTTAAAGTCTTTTTTCATATTTATGGTAGAAATAACTTCGTCAAATGATTGAACAATGTCATTTTCAATCTCCTCAAGTACTTGGTTAGTGCTCTCATAATAGTTGTAAAATGTTTTCCGATTCACATCGGCCATTGCTGCGACTTGTGTAATTGTGATGGATTCTAAATTTTGGTCTGATAAGAGCTTAACTACTGCTTGCTGTATTGCTTGTTTTGTTTTTCGAATTCTGCGATCGATTTTTATTTCTGGATCCATACTCCGAACTCCTTCATTATATTATTTTTACTCTACGGGAACCCATCCAAGAGTTGCCCAGAACTCTCGCCCTAATAAATTTATACACCACTATCAATCCCTTTGATAAAAACGCCAACACAGCCGTAGCCTGTGTGACTTGAAATCGTAGGTCCCATATTTAAGACTTCGATTGATTTTGGATGGGACTTCGCTAAAATAGATTCCTTCAACCATTCGGCGCCGGCTCTATCACCGCTGGTTGCAATGAAAACGGTCTTGTCGTCAGCAGCCTCTAATGCCTGCACTACTTGATCAGTCATTCTTTGAAAGGCTCTTTTTCTTGTTCTTACTTTTTCAACAACTTCTAACTTTCCTTCTTTATTTACTGAAAGAATGGGCTTAATGCTTAATAGTTCACCGATTGCTGCAGCACCCTTTGAAATCCTACCTCCATTGTATAGATGGTTTAAATCTTCAACTGTGAACCAATGCTGATAAGATCGTTTATTAGCTTCTAACCAACTCACTAACTCAAGAAAATTATACCCTTCTTTTTGCTTTTGCACCGCATTATAGACCATTAAGCCTTGCCCAGCACTTGCTGATAAGGAATCCACAATAGCTATTTCGGCATCAGGGTATTCTTCTTTCAATAGATCTACTGCTTGGAGGGCACTTTGGTAAGATCCACTCATTCCCGAGGACAAACTGATATAAATGATTGGGATATTTTGTTTTGCACAACTTTTGAAAAATTCTAGATACCTACCTATACTGATTTGACTTGTGGAGGGCATAGAGCCATTTTTTAAGGCTGTGTAAAAAGAATCTATATCAAACGTCAATCCCAGGTCATCACGCAGAGTTTTCCCATCTAACATCACTTCCGTTGGAAGAAATTCTAGATTGTCTTTTTCAAAAAATTGATACGATAAATCACAACATGAATCAGTAACTATTTTATACATAATATAACCTCCTAAATCATATGGTACATGTGTGTATTATCCGTCACATGACCGTTATGAATCAATGGGCACTTTTTTGCCTTTATGTATTTTAAGAAACATTTTATTCGCTTTATGTGTACTTAAACTATTAATTAATGTGCCCAATTTAGGGAAACAATCTGCATCTTGAGAACATACTTGGTTTCAATGTTCACAAGGCAGGATTATTGGCTAGGATTCCTTTTTGAAGGGATTGCCCAAAATGAGGCTGAGGGGTCTATTGTACAATAGACATTAGGTGTATTTAAGATTCATAGAATAACGCTTTGCTACGTTATAGTCCACATGGGAATGAAGAGAGCAGCAAAAGCTGACTATATAAATTGAGTTAAATTGCATTCGTTTTTCCTCCTGTAGGCGTATACTAAAGAAAACACTTGAGGAGTGGGGAACATGGAAACAGAACGCCAAA
>SAAR01000334.1 GCA_009916335.1 Erysipelotrichia bacterium
ATGAATCTCACACGCATTATTCAAGAGACACAGCCTGATGAGATTTATAACTTAGCAGCTATGAGTCATGTACATGTGAGCTTTGAAACACCAGAATATGTCGCTAATGCTGATGGTACGGGTACGCTTAGAATTCTTGAAGCAGTTCGTTTATTGGGCTTGGAAAAAAAGACAAAAATTTATCAAGCCAGTACGAGTGAACTGTACGGTAAAGTACAAGAAACCCCTCAAAAAGAGACCACACCGTTTTACCCACGAAGCCCTTATGCGGTTGCGAAGATGTATGCCTACTGGATCACGGTCAATTACCGAGAAGCCTATGGGATGTTTGCATGTAATGGGATTTTATTTAATCATGAAAGTCCTGTACGAGGTGAGACATTTGTAACTAGAAAAATTACAAGAGCAGCAAGTAAAATTGCTCTTGGACTTCAAGATAAACTATATCTTGGAAATCTTGATGCAAAAAGAGACTGGGGTCATGCAAAAGATTATGTAAGAATGATGTGGATGATTTTACAAGCAGAGGAGCCAGAAGATTGGGTAATAGCAACTGGACAAACAACAACTGTAAGAGATTTTGTAAAATTAAGTTTTGAATACTGTGGAATTTATTTGCGGTTTGAAGGTGTTGGAGTAGATGAAGTAGGGATAATTGATCGAATTGATGAAGAAGTATTCAAAGAGCGAGTAGCAAGTAGCAGGTTGCAAGTAGACAAAAAAGAACAACTCACTACTTACAACTTACCACTCACGATCAATCAAACGGTAGTTTGTGTAGATCCTAGATACTTTAGACCAACAGAGGTTGATTTACTTTTAGGAGATCCTTCTAAAGCAGAGAAAAAGCTAGGATGGAATAGAGAATACAATCTTCAAGACCTTGTAAATGATATGATGAAATCAGATTTAAAACTTATGACAAAAGATGTTTACCTAAAAGATGGTGGATATAAAACTATGAGTTATTATGAGTAAGATATAAAATGAATAAAAATAGTAAAATATATGTAGCAGGACATAGAGGATTAGTTGGTTCTGCTATTATAAAAAATCTTGTTTCAAAAGGTTATACAAATATAATCACAAGAACTCATAAAGAGCTTGATTTAATAAATCAAAAAGCTGTTGAAGAGTTCTTTGAAAAAGAGAAACCTGAATATGTAATCTTAGCTGCTGCAAAAGTTGGTGGAATTGTTGCAAACAATACTTACAGAGCTGATTTTATTTATGAAAACCTACAAATTCAAAATAATGTAATTCATCAATCATATGTTCATAAAGTAAAAAAACTACTATTTTTAGGGAGTACTTGTATCTACCCAAAAAATGCTCCTCAACCTATGAGTGAAGATTCTTTACTAATAAGTCCACTAGAGTATACAAATGAACCATATGCAATAGCAAAAATAGCTGGGATAAAAATGTGTGAGAGTTATAATATACAATATGGTACAAACTTCATATCTGTAATGCCCACAAATCTATATGGACCAAATGATAACTTTGATTTAGAAACTTCTCATGTATTACCAGCACTTATACGAAAGATTCATCTTGGTAAATGCTTAGAAGAAAACAATTGGGAAGCAATAAAAGAAGATTTAAACAAAAATCCAATAGAAGGTATAAACGGTTCAAATTCAGAGAATAAAATATTGGAAAAATTAAATAGTTACGGTATAGAGGTTGTAGTGAGTAGTGAGTTGCAAGTAGAAAAAGAAAATACTACAAACAACCGACTACCAACTACCCACCATAAGCAATCAAAGATTGCAATAGAAATATGGGGAAGTGGAAATCCAAGACGAGAATTTCTATATTCTGAAGATATGGCAGATGCTTGTGTATTTATAATGGAAAATAGAAACTTCCAAGATATCGTAAATCAGCAAGTAGTAAGTAGTAAGTTGCAAGTAGAAAATTGCAAAACAACACAAAAAGAACTACCCACTACCCACCACACACTACATACAGAAGTTCGTAATACTCATATAAATATCGGTACAGGTAAAGATATAAGCATAAAAGAACTTGCCGAACTTATCAAAAATATCATTGGATTTAAAGGTGAACTATATTTTAATACAGAAAAACCAGATGGAACTATGAAAAAACTCACAGATGTAAGCAAATTAAATTCACTTGGATGGAAGTACAAAATGGATTTAGAATCTGGAATAAAGGAGATGTACAAATGGTATCTTCAATAACACTACTTTCTACTCAGCACTTACTACTTACTAAAAAGGATTGGAAACATAAAGTTGAATTGGAAGATGGGATTAGAACAATGTATGAGTGGTATTTAAAGGAAATAAAATAAATATGACTCAATCATTATCAAATATTTTACAACTACTAAAAAATGGCGAGAATATATTTGTAGAATACAAAGAATCAAAAACAGAGCTAAATAAAGATGTATATCAAACCGTATGTGCATTTTCAAACAGAGCTGGTGGAGATATATTTCTAGGTGTAAAAGATGATGGTAGCATAGTTGGTGTTGATGATGAAAAAATAGAAAGTATCAAAAAAGATTTTGTAACAACTATAAACAATTCCCAAAAGATAAATCCACCTTTATATTTAAATATAGAAACCATAGAGATTGAAAATAAAAAGATTTTACATATTCATGTACCAACTAGTAAATTAGTGCATACTTTAAATGGCAAAATTTATGATAGAAACAATGATAGTGATATAAATATCACAGGACAAAGTGAAAATATTGCGAAATTGTATTTACAAAAACAAGATATTCATACAGAAGATAAAATATTTCCATTTGCTACAATAGAAGATTTTGATTTGGAGCTTATCAAAAGAGTGAGAATAATTGCATCAAATAGAATAACAGTTTCTCACCCATGGGAAGATCTGAGTGATTTTGAACTTCTTAAAAGTTCTGGTCTTTATAAAGTTGATAAAACTACAAATAAAGAGGGTTTTACTCTTGCTGCAATTTTACTTTTCGGAAAAGATGAAACTATAGTAAATGCTTTGCCTCATCATAAAACAGATTTAATCTTACGAAAAATCAATCTCGATAGATATGACGATAGAGAGATAGTATCAACAAATCTTATTGATAGCTATTATAAGATGATGGAATTTGTAAAAAAACATTTAAATGACCCATTTTATCTTGAAGGAGATATGAGAATAAGCCTAAGAGATAAGATTTTTAGAGAAGCAGTAGCAAATAGCCTCATACATAGAGAGTATAGTAGTGCATATGTAGCAAAAATGATTATAGAAAAAGATAAAGTAGTTTTTGAAAATGCAAATATACCTCATGCTTATGGTGAATTAAATCCTTCTAATTTCACTCCATATCCAAAAAATCCAAATATTGCAAAAATATTTAGAGAGATAGGTTTTGCAGATGAGTTGGGAAGCGGAGTAAAAAATCTTTATAAGTATTCAAAAGTATATGGTGGAAGTGACCCGTTGATAGTAGAAGGAGAAGTTTTTAAAATAGAAATTCAAACTACCCAAGAAACTACCCAAGAAACTACCCAAGAAA
>SAAR01000335.1 GCA_009916335.1 Erysipelotrichia bacterium
ATTTTAAAATTGATTTTTCGTTTTGGAAGCAGTTTATAACCTTTAGTATGATACGCTTTAGGCGTATCAGTTCCATAGAGTTGCTGCTCTTTGAAATTTAGAACCCTCACAAAGACTAAAGGCGCTTTCCCTAACGACGATAGTTTATTGAAATTACTTTTTATGGGGATTCAAAATGCGCAGAAAAAATGGACAATGCCGATACGAAATTGGAGTCTAACCCTCTCACAACTCTCGATTCATTTCGAGGGTAGACTCAACAACGCTTTAAATTTATGATACAATTTTAGGAGCTACTGGATGCTGACACAGATTTCTGAACACTCCCGGGAATTTGTCTGCAAATGGTTGCAGTAAATTCATATCGATTGACTTTTTAAACCAATATTCCTCTTTCTCATTTCTCAAAATTTTAAATGTCTCTTGCCCAAAACTCTTCCCACAAGCGATGATTAAACATTTATCTTTATTTTCGTTCACTATTTCTATAGGTGGAACTAATTCAAAAATTATTTCAAACATTTGTCATACCCCCTATTAAATTAATTGAGCACACTTTAAAAATTTAGAGAATTTTTTGAGTAGTTTCTATGTTATTTTTTATTTTATTAAAATCATAACATATTTGTTACATCACGATACATATTTCAAATCTTAAAATGAAGGCAGGCAGATTAGAAAAGAGTACAATTGCCTAGATTGAATAGAAAAGTTTATCTCTTTGTTTTAAAAAAATTCTTTGACAAAATATGTCTATTGTTGCCTATACAATGCTGTGCATAAACCATAAAAGGATTATTTCATGCTACGCATTGCAACACACAATAAAATATTTCACGCAGATGAAGTCACAGCTATTGCTCTATTAAAAGTATTTACGACACATACCTTAGATATATATAGAATTGACCACCAAAGTATGGATTTTTCAGCCTACGATATGGTGATTGATATTGGAAGAAAATTTGATGGCGTTAAATACTTTGACCATCACCAAAACAAAGGGGGTAAAAGCTCAGCCGGCCTTATCTGGGACTTCCTTGGGTTGGCATCACAGTATCCAAGAATCTCCAAGCTTATTCACTTGGTAGATATGCAAGATACGGGTATCCAAAAAGCAGGGGATTATGAATATCCATCCTTGATAAAATCTTTCAACTCGAAAGAGATCCTACATTTAGAGCAAGAAAAACAGTTCGATAAAGCCATAGAATTTGCTGTAACGATACTCTCGTCAATGAAAGCAAACCAAGATGGACTTGAAGAGGCCAAAGAGATTGTTAAAAATGCTTATCTATTTCATGGAAATCCAAAAATTCTAGAGCTGGAAAAATTTACTCCTCACTGGTCAAGCTATGTTAATGGGTTATCGCAGCCTCATATCAAAGCAGTAGTTTGGCAAGATGAAGCAGAGGATAATTGGAAAGTAAAACTCACACCCAAAGCACCTGGTCAATTTGAGCTCAATGCAAAACCACTATTACAAGATGATGCAATGGTGTTTGTGCATGCCTCTGGACATTTTGCTGTAGCAAAAGATGAAGCACAGATGGCTCAGTATCTCTCCAAACAGATTCGTTAGTGTATAGACATTTTATGTCAATCAGTTTGTCTAGAATATCATCATCAAACATAAAGGGAGTAAGATGAGATCAAAGATGTTTCAAAAAAGTTTATTAGGGGCTATTGCACTCTGTTTTGTAGGGTGCGCAGAACACAGCATGCGAGTAAGTCCAGAAAATCTTTCTAATATAAGCGCTTCTACACCAATGGAGTGTCAAATAATTTATGAAGAAAGCAATCAAGAATACCTTCCAACACAACTTAAAAATAACCCAAACAGTTCTTTGGTAGCAAACTATAGCTATACCGTTCACTATGTAAATGGAAATACAGATTGGGATGGATTAAACCTCTTCAATCCCCTTATATTTGTAGGATTTCCTATGAGTGGCGAGAGTGTCATTGTTGAGGGAAAATTACACATCAAAGAAAAGGAGGTTTTAGTTAAGGAACTGATGGCATCATGTGTTTCCAATAAAACGCGAAATTTATTTCAAACGGGTGGAAGTAGTGGTCCTCGAAAAGATTGCCTTATAGCAGTTAGAGACAACATCGATACACAAATTAAACATTTCAAAAAGGAGTTAAGTCATGATTAAAACCACTTTAGTTGGTTTAATGGTTTCTATAGGGGCAGTGTTGTTTTTAAGCGGTTGTGGTGCATCGGGGCAGCAATTTAGCCAGTTTGCAACACCAAAGCAAGATCGAGGACTTGTTTATGTTTACAGACCAGAATCTTTTGTAGGTGGTGGAGTATATTATGATATCCATGTAACCAACCCAAGTAATCCTGATTTGATTGCTGGAGAGCTTGTCAATGGCAGTTATGTAGAAATTGACATACCCTCTGGAGAGAGTGAAGTTTGGGGCAAAACCGAATCTAAAAGTTCTGTAACACTAGATGTCAAAAAAGGCGAAGCCTACTGTGTCAAAGGTGGCGTTGGCATCGGTTTTTTAGTAGGTAGACCCAATTTAGAAATTGTCGATATGAATACATGCAAAAAAGAAATTGTTGAAACCCGATTGACCAAATAATATCCCATCTGCTTAGCCAAAGATTTTTTGGCTAAGCAAAAATACTCTTACGCGATAATGTTCCTAAAATAATTTCTCTTAAAGCCTATACCTTATTTAATTATTGACAAAATATGACCATTTAACAAATTATAATCACACCTACAAAAAATCAAGGAGCATAAATGAGCCAAGACCGATTAACCAAATTGATGGAAAATGTTGAGCGTACGCTTAAAAGTACTGGTAAGCATAATGATTGGGATGATTTTGTTCCAGTGATTAAAGAAAATTCTATGCAAACCACCGTTTATTTGACCGATAAATTTGAAGAGCCAAATTATTACAATAAGCTTTGCCACGCTTTGATGAATGCAAATGAAATAGAACACTTTACACTGGTGATCAATTCTCCAGGAGGAATGTTGGATTCTGCTTTTATGGTGTCTAATACAATCCTTAGCACACAAGCATCCATAACAGCGTATTTAGCAGGCACCGTGGCTTCTGCGGCTACCATTGTGGCACTTTCATGCGATGAAGTCATTGCATCTGAAAATCTTGCCTTTATGATTCACAATTACAGTTCTGGCATGCAAGGAAAAGGGCATGAGATGAAAGCACGACAGATATTCTTTGATAATGAGCTCAACAAATCATTCAATCAATATTATCTAGGATTTCTCTCACAAGAAGAGATTACCGATGTGATTGAAGGTAAAGATATATGGCTCAACTGTGAAGAGGTCAATGAGAGATGGCAGGCTAAAAAGAAGATGAAACAGCCTAAAGTGTTACATAAAAATTATTATGGAGTTATTCAATGAAAACGATACATATCAAAATTCCAAAAGTTAAAACGAGAGTTACGTGGGGGTTTAACCCCGTAACGCGCGTGACCCAAGATAAAAAAGGGTATTCACGTGCTTCGTACAAAAAAGTATTGCAAGAG
>SAAR01000336.1 GCA_009916335.1 Erysipelotrichia bacterium
AGGAAAACATGAAAAACTTACGTTCACTAAGCTTTAAATAAAGAGTCAGGAGGGTTTTATGTCAAAAAACAAAGGAACAGATTACTTTTACTTTAAACCCTTCCGTTCTGGTTCTGTTAGCTTTCCAAAACCAAATGAAGCAATCTATGTAATAGATGTTTTATCAAGAGATGATATAGTTTACTTTGATGATTATGGATATTTGATTTCAGAAAGAGCGTTGGAGGTTTTAAAAAAACATAACTTAACAGGCGTAAAGGTGGATAATGCCACTGTTAAATTTAGCGCAAAACATAACATAAGATACAAAAACCAGACATTACCTAAGTTCTACAGATTAATTCCAACTGAGATAGTTGATAATGAACTTAGAGAAATGTTTTTGGATGAAAACTATAATCTTATAATCAACAAAAGAATAAAAGACATTATAACAAATAAAGATTTAATGCGCTTACAGCGTTCTTATTTTGAAGAGATTGAACTTGAAGATGTATTAGATGATTATGAGGATGAAGCTGAAACACCTGTTTATAAAAACGAAAACAAATCATCCCTAAAACAGATCATTATCTTCACCGTTGTTATGGCGTTAGTCGCATATCTATTTTTTAAATAAATATTTAAGCCCTTATGATCGGGATTTTTCTTATAATTTGACAATGGTAAATTTAAGGGTTATAAAATATAAGTAAGCATAGGTATTTCTCCTTTTATAGGATGTTTAATTTGATAAGTTATATATTATAGATTGCGAGTTGGAATATATAACGATGATTATAAAGCGTGAGAAAACCCTCACGCTTTTTTTTTCGTTCTACTTCCTCCACATATCCGATTAAATAACAAATTTGATAATTAATGCTGTTTTAAATTTGCTTTTAGTCGGATAGTACGTTAATTAATATATATAAACAAACAAAGGAGAAATATTATGTCAAACTTAAATAATGAAGATTTTAACGCAATAAAGGAAGCTGGCTTTATTAATGAATGGAAAAAGCCCGCCAGTGATGAGGTTAGATATTACATAAATACTAAAGAGATTATGAATTTATGGTCAGAAGATAAGATTAAGTTAGGTTATTCAAGAAGAGAAAGATCAGAGTTAGAAGCACATAAATGGTGGTATGTTGAATCTAAAAAGGGTGGTTTTGTTTTAAAAACATCCATGAGTTATAACAACACTAAACATAAATATATTTTCCCTTCACTTTCAGGAGTGTTAATTGAAGCGTCTAAATGCGATCTTTCTGACTGATTATAAGAGATAAGCCCCGCATGGGGCTGTTATAAAGAAGGAATAAATAATGGAAAAACAAAAGGAAAACTTTATGAACAATATAAGCTTTAAAAATACATTAAAAGAAATAGTAGCTAAGAAGTATGAATATGAAACAGAGGCAATGCATTATCTTATCAGAAAAATGAAGTCTCTTGGTTATAACATGAATGCTAAAGACCCTGTTATTGCTGCCTTTATATTAGATATGAAAAACATTGAGCTTAACAGAATCAGAACATCAGATAAAAGGTTTAGAGCACATCAAATAAAAAATGAACTTGGGTTATTATACAATCATATAAAAATACTAAATAAAACATTACCAACAAGAACTATTGAAATAGATGAAGAGTATATAAATGACACTGAACAAAAGGAACACATTATGAATACAATCAACTTTAACGACATATACCACGCAATAAAATCCAAAAATGTTAATGATGGGTTTTTGGCTCTAAATTATCTTTTGAGAGATCTAAGTGTTTTAGGTTTTGAAATAGATAGGAAAGATTCTACTTTAGCTTTTACTTATAGTGATATTTTTGAAATGATGGAGCTAAAGAGTAATGATTTTAAAATAGATGATATACGTGAGTATTTAGAATTTATCTATAATCATATTACAAAATCCAAAAACATAGAAACAAATAAACAGTTAGTAAGGATATGGGAGCTAACCAAAGTATAACCCGCCATGAAGCCCCGAAAGGGGTTTTTCTATACTGTTTTACCCCTTCCTACACCATCCCCATAACAGGCCAGTAAAAACCTCAGAATTCGCGTAGATTATCATATACTATCATATCATATAGTAGTATAGTGGTTTTGTTCTTGATACTCCTACACTGTAGGACTATAATAACACCATAGCGATTAGGGATGTGTTCTGTATGGAATACTACGAGTTTGTAGAAACCTCAGTATTCACGCGAGAGATGAAAACTCTACTCAGTGATGATGAATACAAAGAGTTTCAAACGTTCCTCATAGAGAACCCGGAGGCGGGTGATCTGATTGTAGGAACTGGCGGTTGTCGCAAGGTAAGATGGTCACGGCAGGGAACAGGTAAAAGTTCAGGTGTCCGGGCTATTTACTACTTCTACAATCCAGCAGGCCGCTTATACATGCTTATCATCTATCCGAAGAGTGAGAAGGATAGTTTAACGGCAGCAGAGAAAAACCAGCTCAAAGCGGTTGTAGCGGGTTTTAAAGGTGAAGAGGGCTAACAGTATGCGTAAAGAGCTTTTTGATGATCTGATTGCTTCTGCTAAGGAAGCTGTAGAAATCCATCAGGGTTTACGTGAGCCAGCTCGCGTGACCCGTTTTGAACGTCCAGATGTTAAAGCTATTCGGGCTAAGGTTCATATGAAACAAGATGATTTTGCCAGTCTGATCGGGGTTAGCTCTTCTCTTGTTCAGTCATGGGAACAGGGGTTAAGAACTCCGGCAGGTGCAGCGTTAAAGCTGTTGCGTGTCATCGAGCGTAAACCTGAATTTGTTCAGGAACTACGTGAAGCATAACCCTCAACGGGAATAGAAAAGCTCTACATTGGTAGGGCTTTTTTTATAACAGGATAAATATGTTATCGTTAAATTTAGCGTTAGAACGTTTGGATAAAATAAGTAAATACTTTGTTCTTAACTCCCAAAAAGATTTGATTTTTCGAGATGCTTATACATTTATAATGGAGACTGTTTATCACTCTGTTAAAAGCAAAATAACAAATTTAGATGCTGTTAGTAATGGTGGTCAACTCATTGAAATGAAAGCACCTTTTAACTTCATCCTATGTAGAACAGGGCGTTTCATTGTTTTGGATAACTATTATACAATCTTACCAAAAAAAGATCGGGATGATTGGGAAAGGCATATACATAATATAAGCATAGAAGAATTCATTTATAGCTTCGACAATAATACAACAAGGTATTTATTACTTGATTGTAAATATTACTTTGACCAGTTCAATATTACACGTCTGGATTTTAATATTATTTCAATGGTATATAACACTTTTTATGAGGTTTTCCAGTTAGACAGATTTTATGATCCAGTAGTAAACAGAATAACAGCCGATGAGATTGAAAAGCATATAAACGGCCTACAGTTTGATAAATCATCTTATGATGAAGTTATCAGGAAGAAAACATATACCTACTTTCTCAGGCTTCTCAGGTTCATTGAGGGGCATGAAGAGACATGGTATTTACCAATGAAGTTAGAATACAAATAACA
>SAAR01000337.1 GCA_009916335.1 Erysipelotrichia bacterium
GAGCAGGAGACATCGTGAATTGGAAAAATGGCGCTCTATTTTCGGCTGACCAATCTATAAAGGTTGACAGTGCTAATGGCCATACTGGAGTTGTTGCTTCAGTAAGTGGGAACTTAATTACAGTCTACTCACAAAACCCTGGACCTGCTCAACTCGTTACAATCACAGGCAACGATACAATGTTTTCAAGTACTATCCACCCACCAAAAAATTTAAGTTAAGGAAAAAAATCTATGATAAATAAACGTAATATTATCTTTTTTTCGGTTCTATTTATAATTATCGGATGTTTTATTTGGCTATCTATCATCTTCAATTCGAAGTCTGACCAAAAGAATAAATCACAGCACAGTGTGCCAAAGACTTCTCAAGTCGTCTCTTCCGATAAGCCTGAAAGTTTGTCAGGTCAAGATGATACAGACAAGACATCTGACAGTTATGAAACGTCTACAAGTTCGCAAAAACAGCTTGATGTCGAGCAGGCCTTGTCGGTTTTTGTCTCACAAAAATTGAACGCAGTTGATGTTGATAGTAGAGAGAAATATTTAAAAAATGCGTTAACTTCGACTGCTTTTAGCGGTCTTCAAATTGAATTAGATAGTATCAATGTCAAGAAAATGATTACGACTTATGAGGAAAAAAATGAGTTCACTTCATCAAGTAAATCAATTTTAGCTAATAAAGAAGTGACTAACGTATCACTCTTTAGAGATGTATCTAATGCAAATTATTATTATGTAGAAGTTAAATATACACAGACTTCTCCAGTCATGCCAAATGAAAAATTATCAATGGTTGAAAAATTAAATGTAAGTGTTGATGATGATAAAATCTCAGATATTATCGTTTTAAGTATTGAAACTTTGAAAACTGATAAGGAGTAAAAGTCATGAGAAAACCTAAAAAAAGGTACAATAAAAAATTTAAATGGTTGATACGTGGCGTTGTTTCACTAGCTGTTATTTTCTTTATAACTGGTATATATTATCTTGTTAGTGGCGGGAAAAAGACAACAGCTAGTGTTGAAATTGGGTCTATATTGACAAGTGGCAGTAGTGATTTAATGTTGGAAAATGCAATTTATCACACAGCTGACAAGACGTTAGAGGTTCATTTTGTTTATGATACTGGAAGCCTTTCTAATCCTAATCAGCTGTTTATCAAGGCGAAAAAAACTGACAACCCAAACAAAAAATATCAGCTAAAAAATATTAAAGTAACACCTAACTACTATGTCATTTTCATTCCTAAAGTAGAGAGTAAACACTTTGATATCAGTCTAAGTGTCTCCGCAAATCCTATTGAAGATAATATCAAAAAGGATAATAATATCCTATCTGGTACAAATTTTGACACAATAAAATTGTCTGGAAGTATGGTAAAAACTGACAAGCAATTTATTAAACATGGGTCTGAATATTACCAAAATTTATCATCAGCAGGCACGGTTAAATTGCAAAAATCAAAGATTGAAAAGCTGAACAAAACAGTTAAAAATTATCAAAAAGATAATCAAAATCTTTCAGTCGCAAGCTACAAAATGTTTGATAACGTTTCTCAAATGACCTATGATGATGTCACAAATTTAGCTGATTATGTTCGTAGTAATAATCAAAAAATGTCACAGACAAATACAAAAATCAATCAAGTTTTGACTGACAAGTCCAAAATAAATGACAAAATTAAGGCTATAGATAATGTTACAAATTAATGACAGCAGTCATTAGCTACTCTATTCTAAATACAAAACAAGTTGAACTGTTTGAGATTTAGACAACCAACAGCTATTAAATATAATTGATACTCTATCAAAATATTAGGTGTCAAACTTGTACTTCGTGGTTTAAAACTTGTACTTCTAGGTGTCAAACTTAAACTATTTGGTTTAAAAATCGCACTTCGTGGTTTAAAACTTGCACTTTCATACCAATTTAAGTACCCCCGACAAATCAAACCGCTCTGCGGTTTATATCAATTTTGATATCAGATTTCCCTTATGCTCATCAGTATCTCAAAGGTATAACTTAGATATTGGTATACTTAGCTACAACATAGTTTAGAGAGGCGTTGATAAATGAACGTACTAATTAGAAACATTCCTGAAGATCAGTTGTTACGAATTGATTACAAAGCCAAAAAGAAAGGTGTCAGTCGAGAAGAATACCTTCGCCAACTTATTCAAGATAAGGCTGAAGAAGATGAACTTAAAATTGAGGAGACATATCATAAAGAAGTCTTGGACAGATTGATTGATACCCTAATTGAAAACAATCGTCTTATGGATTTAATTGCGACTCGCTTTGGAATTGAAATTGACTAGAGAAATAAAAATCAAAAATATTGACCCTATCTTGATTTCCAAGATAGATCATTATGCTAAATCAAAAAAACTAAGCAGGTCACACGTGATCCGCTCGCTACTTAATTTGCAGTTTAATTACTCAAATGGAAGTCTATATGACGAGCATCTTAATTATAGGCATATTGCAAAATATGCCAGTAAGCAAATTGATCGCAATCAAATATTAATGAAACAAATACTGGAGATACTTAATGAAAAATGAATCCATCGTAATTAAAATTAACGCTGAAAAGCACTCAGACATCATTGAAATGTTTCAAACATTTCGTAAAAACAGTCACTCAGAAAAAGATACTCTTCCCGTATCTTTAGGGTACTTGTTGAAGGAATATAATCGACTCTTAAAGTTTGAGTCTGATTTTAAAAATGATTTAATTGGCGCAAAACTATCTGCACGTGAAGCCCAGAAACAAGGGTACATGATATTAACTGTTCTTAATACTTTTCTCTATGAGAATGAATTTGGATTAAGTACACCCCTGTTTTTGAATGATAAAAAAACAGATATGCTTAGGACCATTGAACAGAATTACGATAACTTTTTAAAGGAAATTCAAATCAAGGCAGCTAATCAAAAATTAGCACGACAAAATCAATCTCTCAATCCAAATCCAACTCGTACTGATGAAGGTTTTGGCTCATTTTCGAATGACTTATTTATGTAGTCATTTAAATTTCAATAGTAGAATGGAGATAATATGGCTCATGAAATTGTCGCTGGGGTCATTTCAAAACATGCCTTTGTTTCCCCTACGTCTTTAAAGTTTTCAGGATATATTGCTTACATGTCTCGTTCTGAGGCAGTACGGACTGAAAGTTATGCCTCACATAACTTTGCCTTTGATGATATGGATTTTGATGGGTATAACAATTACATGAGTAACCCAGAAAAAACATCTGGTTTATTTTCAAAAGATGGTAACTTTTTAACCAAGTCACAAGTTAGCAATTTGCAAAAACAGTTTGCTGTCGCACAAAATAATGAGTCAAACATGTGGCAAGTAGTATTCTCTTTTGACAATGCTTGGCTCGAAAAACATAACGTCTATAAACGAAATTCAAATCGCTTGCAGGAACAAGTCATCATGAATGCAACTCGTAACGCAATGGCTGACTTGCTTAAAAGTGAAGGATTACTAAATAGCGCTGTGTGGAGTGG
>SAAR01000338.1 GCA_009916335.1 Erysipelotrichia bacterium
TGTAACGTGTTTATTTCCCTTGTATTCGATTTCTTTAAGCAACATCTGTTTAATAAAAGTCTCGTGTTCTTTAACCACCGCAAGTTGTGCATTGCGCTCTCCAAGAACCTGATACGAATACAGGGAGATTTGAACTGCGTTATTCATTGCAACTATGGCGGTATTTATGTCACAGACCATCTTTTCCATATCTTTGACTTTAGGTGTTTTGTCACTGCCGAGCACAGATATATCGGATTTAATTTGAAACGCGAGTTCTGCACGAGCAGAATTGGCATCACAAACAGCTTGTATGAGCATTTGCCGTTGTAAGGGTTCATCTGACATAGCAAGCGCCTGAATGAAACAACTTCTGCTACTTAATAATTTAGCGAGGCGATCATCGCGTTGACCTTGAATTATTCTTCCGAAATTGAATTCACAGGCCTCTGAAATTTCTTTAAGTCCGTTAGCAATTTGGTTTAACTGATTTTGCATTGACAGGCATTGCATCGCTCCAGCGACATCAGCAGGAATAGTTTTAGTGCCTAAAGGGATATCCTTGATTTTTCTGTTCTTACCATACTCTTTCCCATCTATTATTAGACCTTTAACTGTAGTCCTAATTTGAAGAAAGAAGGCATCAGTTGAATCTTTGCATGGAATTATTTCAGCCGTTCCGTTTTGCAATGCCTGCTTAATTTCTTCCGGAATCAAGTCAAACCTGGGAATATATTCAGTTTTGTTTTCCACAAAATCTCTTGATTTTTGTACTGCAGGAACAGAATCAATAAATTGCTTGACTTTTCTGAGTAAACTCTCTGAAGTTCTGTTTTGTAATGCTGGTGTTAATGCAAATACAGCACTGTCAAAGGAATACAAATTCTCATCTAACACATCTATACTACACGAATCCTTTATCATGATAAATTGTTGCTCGTCCATTAGAAACTCCTTTACACCTTCACCTTCATCGTCTTCGAAAACACTTTCGCCTGTAATTGCCTCGGCCCATCCAAAGGTAAGAACCCGTTCTCAAGCAATTTTCCGTCATTTACAAACTATCTAGATGAATATATGCCTTTGGCATGTCTCTTAAAGCATCTGAATATATTTGTATATAATTCGTATTCTCTTTACCACACTGCTTTATTTTTTCTTTTGATTCCAAAATCAAGGCTCCGCTGTAGCCCCCATCCATAGGAAACTCTTTTACATCACGAATATTCCGAATATATTTATCCAGATCAATACTTTTAGATCTTGATGTCATTAGACTTTTAGAATAACAGAGCGCAAAATATTCAGCTAATGCTTCTTGTACAACCCCTTGCTTAACATAATCCTTATTCTTATAAATCCACCTTCCACTTTCCGTCATAACATCAGCATAATGCAATGCGTGGAACATCTCATGTGCTATAATATATTTGCTCAATTCTGTAACAGCATTTTCGTGATTATAGCCACATCTTTCACACTCTTTCAGTATTGTATCATGATAAAGATGAATTTCACATCTTCCAGACCCCAGCGGTATAAAGTACCCAAAAATTTCTTTCGCGTGTTTTAACAATTCATCCATTTCATTAAGCAACCTAATTAATCTATTTCGTTGTACCTTTTTAAACGTCAGTGAATTAATCGTATCAAGAGCTGCTTCTCTTAATTCATCTGAGATGTTATTTTCTAATACATTATCAAAGTAGAGCTTAATATTTCTTCTCTTTTCTCCATCAAAATCAGGTGAATCAATAATTATTTCCACCTTTTTACTAATTCTCTCAATTCCTTTTCTAATACTTTCTTTTGAGTTTAATTGATCTTCACTATCAATAAAAATATGGCATTCAATATCTTTCCTTTTTTTTGCAGACTGCAGTAAATCAACTACATAAAATTCATCTTGATAGTACTCTTTTACTTTTTCTACTGTTTCTTTTAAGTCATTAATGAATTTATCATCTAATCCTATGTTATCTACTGTTGTAAATTTATTGATTTTTATTGGAAATGGTCCCAAGCTAAAAACATTTTCAGCAACACCTGTTTTTGGCTGTTCCTCAGCATATATTCCAACATTCATATCCGTAGGAGTATAGTATACAGGCCACCAAAATTTCTGACCCCATTCAGGATTCGTTTGTTCTGTCAATACTAAAACTGGCATCTTCTGTCGAAGTATTTTGGCCAAATCCCCTTCATTATTACCATCATCAGGCCCATCTTGGTAAGCAGTTCCTTTTCGTTTCATCTTACTAATTTTACGATTCTGTCTAATAATCAAAGCTATTTGATCATTATCCTGCTTCATCCTTTCTGACAAGGAAAACCAAAAAACAGGTTCTATATTGCTAAATAAATTACATATTCCATCTTCTTTTGCTTCAATTGCCTCATATGCTAACTGTAATATAGATATCACTGTATCCGCATTTACAATAACATATTTACCATCAGTCGTATCCCCTTTACGATATGATGTACTATTTTCAGGCAGAAACGCATTTTCCGAAGTTAATATATTTATTATTTCAGTATATTTTTTCTTTGCAACTTTCTTGTTTATGTCAAACCCCACCGGCAAATATCGTTTCTCTGGTAAAATATTATATATTTTTGAAGCTAATACTTTTTGTGGTGAGCATGCTTTAATTTTACCTCCACATTCCAAATAAATAACATCACCTGACTCCTGTTGTGACATACGGGATCGCAAAATATTATCCCTAATAGTAATTTCCTTCATATTACTAAACAATCTATTGGTTGTATAAAATCTTGTTACAGATAAAAGTTCCTGCTTTCTATAGCCAAACATCCTACAATGTTGCATAACTGTATCCTGCTGCATCGCATTAGGATCTCTCCCATAGAAAAATCCTATCATATTCGGAATAGTTATCCCTCTATCTAATACTTGTCCACCCACAAAAATAGTAATTGAATTTTCAAGTTTCAACTCTCCTGTGGCGTTATTTAATAACGTCATAATATCATTATCACTATTGATTTCTTTAATATCGACTTCAGTGATTAAGCCTTCCAATTCTCCATTAGAAGCCATTACAGCAATTTTCCTTTTCACATCTTCAAAAGACGGTAATCCAATAACCGAATAAGTTAACACAGATTCTCTTAAGTCATTATAAGAATTCCTAATAAAAAATTCCACATCTTTATCAGCAATATTATCCTCAAGAACACAAATTATTTCCTTTAATGCTCCTTCAATCAAATCTCTTTCATTTTTATGAAGTTGCTTTGCAGTTGCTGCATGTAATACTGCAGATACGTAATATCCTTCATTATCAGGATTAAGCTGAATAATCGCTGTTCCCACCAAAATATCAAATATCCAATTTCGAAGAGATGGCATAACAAAAGTGGATTTTAAACTCTGACCACGAATAAAATCCCCCAATTTGACAGTACGCCCGTCCGTAATCACACTATTTTTTCCACTGTTCTTCCTTGAACCATTTAAAATACTCATTTCGTCCTGATTTACAATATGTTGTAAATGTTTTGCTTTATTAT
>SAAR01000339.1 GCA_009916335.1 Erysipelotrichia bacterium
ATATTGGTTGCATTAAAAGAATCAACCAAATCCGGTGAAACACCAATTGCTACACAACCAATGACCGCAAAAATGACAGGCATCCAACGTGACATAATTACAGATGCAACGACACCGGCAATAAATATCCACATGATAATCACTGGCAGAGCATTATCCGCAGCTTCTTGTCTAAAAACGCTCTTGAGGCTTTCTAAAGGGTTAGCCGCAAGAAGGTCTATAGGTGCAAAAAGAGTCAACGCAACGATCCCAAAAACTAAAACCGTTACATTTAAAATTCTTTTATACTCCTCCGCTTGAGTTAAAGAATTCGGTCGTAAAATACATGATGTGTTCATTGGCTACTCCACTTTATTTTCTTTAAGGGCGAGAGCTTCAATTTTTGAAAGAATGTAAACATCACCTCTGATCTCAAACACTTCAGTATTTGTACGAATCTGAGTGACCGCATCAGCGTTTAAATCTTCCAATTGCTTGTTAAAAGCATCATCTGCCTGTTTATCTGCTTCGTCAATATAGGTTTGGTACATTTCTCTTGTTGACCCATTTAAACGTCCAAACAACTCTTTGATTTTTACGGTTAACTTGACCAGATTTGGTTGAGCTAATTTGTTAACGGAAATGTGTCCAATGACTTGGTACCCTTCCGGACTGGTAACGACTTTGACCATGTTTTCTCCTTGTTTAGATTTGGTGTTTTTGATAGTGCATATTTATGGTGGTTTGAGAACTTTTCTAAGCACAATCATTGTGTTACACCATGATCTTCATTTGCCATTTTTCGTACGATTTCGGCAGGTCTCAAATACTCCTTATCAACCGCACGATTGATTCTTTTTTGCTCAGCTTTAGCTCTTTTGTTGACTATAAAAACCATTAAAATGTAAAAAATACCCGCAAGTAGCAATCCATTGAGAAGATGGTTTAAAATAAAATCCAATTTATTAATAGGCAAAGATTCAACGACTCGATAAAAGAGCCTTCTAAAGACTTTGTGAGATTCAAGCAGTAGGAGTGTTTTTTCTTTTACAAGAGTCCAATTGAACGCGCTGATCGACCAAAAAACTGTTGCAGTAATTGCAATGTAGATCACTTCAAAAACCATCCAACTTTTTCTTAAAATATCCGCGTATCTTTGTGTTTTAGTTGGTCCAAGGATAAACTTTCGCATTCTAAAAGTGATATAACCAGGAAAAAAGCTGTGTGAAAGAATGAACAATAAAACACAGTAAGCACCTAATATGCTTTTCGTAAAGAGCGATATACCCAAGAAGAGGGCAATCGCAGTAAGAAGCGATAAAACAGAGATGTAAATGGTTCGCAAGTTTCTAATACCAAGCCACCTAAAATCCACGTCTGTAATTAAAGCACTCGTGTCAGCCACAAAATCAACTTTTGATGAAGCAACTTGTTGTAGTTGTTGCTCAAGCATTTGAATTGGCCAGTGAAGTAAAAAGTCTTTAAACCAAGAATTTTCTTGTTGTGCTTTTTTGTCTCCGAGCGTTTCTCTCCAATAATGGTGCGGATCTTTTGTAGCACTTTGTCCTGCTCCTGAGTAAATATTTTGCTGAGATTGTGCAACGTTTTGTGCATTTGAATATTGATGAGGACCGTTAATATTTCCACCAGAGCTATGCATTATAAGCCTTTACATTATTTGAATGAGGTTTCTTAGACACACTTTTCAGACACTCATTCTCAATCGATTGAGAACACTCCTGAACTAACCGAAGAATTTTTTTTCTAGCATCAACATAATTCTCTGGGCTCATATCACCATCCTCAAATTTCTTTTGTAATTTATTCATTGCTGATTCCACTAAAATCACCGCCGTAAAAAGTAAATTTGATTCTGGATTGGCAAGATATTTCATTGGATTACATTGAAGTAGTGAAGTATTAAATACATGTTTGATGGAAACAGAACCAGTCCGATAAAGACATATTCCGTTAAACTAAATGTGCTAAATCTTAAAAATGATGGAAGCAAAGTAATACGAGTATTCGGGAAGAGGGGAAAGAAAAATCCTCTAATACCGCCATTGGTGAGCATGTCACCTAAATCATGCATTAAAATGCCAATGCTAAATGCATAAAAGAATAACTGCGTATAGGTAGCTGATTCCACAAAAAAGTACGTCAATAATAGGCCGATAATTGGCGTAATGAGGTAGTGAGTAAATGTCCTGTGTTTAAATATTGAAGCAATGACAATACTAAATAACTTTAGCTTGTTGCCTATATAGCTTTCATCTTCATCAATATCAGGAAAAAGAGAGCCAACCAAAATTCCGCAAAGAATTACTGAAAGACTAATAAGCGAAGAGGGCGCATAATGAGGGTAGTGCTCTTTTGCAAAAGTAAGCGCGCCAAATGTTAGCGTGGAAGCTAATAACATATGCCCTTTCGCTGTCATTTTCTGCTCTTTGTGAATCTTTTTTCAATTGTTCTAGCCGCAATGTCAGAACTGATAAGAAAAGGTGTATAGATGGTCTGTTCTTTATTTTTTTCATCGCTATGATGATTGAAAAGCGTTGTGTAGATTATTTTTTTGAGTTCTTCAGATAAACCGAACTTTTCTAAAACATCAACCGCAAACCTCGCACTGGTTTGATCGTGTCTTTCGTTTTTATCTTTGAATTGTTTTTGAACTGCTGGTGCTTTACCAAAATCATGGAATAAGCAGATATTGACAACAATGTCTCTAATGAGCTGTGGCTGATCTTTGCATATTTCAAAAGAGCAAAGAGCGCAGTTCAGCGTATGATTGTGAAGAGAAGTTTTAGAAAGTATCTCATAATCTGATATGGTGGAAAATTCAGAAATAAGAGTCGTATTATTTGGAACACTAGACACTCCTTTAAAATTAAACTCATGCATGCAGAACATCAGATATTTCGCAAGGCTTGCGAATTCTTTCGTTTCAATGCGCGAAAGAATGTAGCCCTGATAGGCGTCTAATACGTTGATTTTTTTTGAGTCATCATCGACAGCTTCAGTCAAAGGAGCTAACCTTGAAATTGATTTTTCTAGGCTATCATTCGTATTGTTTATGGTTCTAAATATTTCAACTGTAGCCGCGAGTCTTGAATAAAACGCTTCCAAGTCTTTTTTCCTAAGCATGTATTATGATGCTTTCTTTTTCAACACGATGAATCGAGACGGATAGGTCGATCGTTCGCCGCTAGAATTGATGATCTCAAATATACCGCCTTGAATAGCGCACGTTTTGATCTCCGTAAGGTTAAACGGGAGGATTCTTTTGAATCTTTTAAAACCAATAGCACTATAATCACCAAGATTTAGCACTCCACTAGGCATGTTGAACTCCTTTTAAGATATTTTTTGTCCGCTTAAGGATAAGATAGTTTTTTAGGGGTTTATGAGTGTTTTTTTTAGCTAAAAGAAGAATTTTTTTAGATTTTTTTGTATTAGAATAAAACAATATTAGTTTGGAAATTATAGTTTCCAATACAAATATGACATATTAATAGGGCACGTCTATAGC
>SAAR01000340.1 GCA_009916335.1 Erysipelotrichia bacterium
ATTGTTTGCCTTTAAAATGATTCATTACTCTGTCCTCTCTGTCTTTTTTCTCAATTTTACACTAAAATAGATTTTTTGGAAAACTTTGCAACAGAACCGCTTTATGAATGCAACTAAGGACATCCTGACTATTATAGTTTCGACTAGTTGTTAGATGATATCCTAAAATACAACGAGTTGCTCTATCTATAATTACTAGTAACCACGGTCTGATCACCTCCACTTGGAAAGTATCGCCGTTAATGTCGGTGGCAGTCACCACAAATTTTGCATCTAACCAATGACCATCCAATTCAACTTCAGCATAAGGACGTGTAACTTGTGGTAACAAGCTCACAGGTTCTCGATTTTCTTTTGAGCGTTGATAAGCCTCGTTCCCCTCTTTCTTCATTGACTCCTCATAGTTATCAGCATCAAGCTTTTTCAGATAATTGTAAAAAGACCGCTTCGCTTTATCAGAAGTATTGAATGGATACTCAAAATCCTTAACTCCCAATGTCCGTAACTCCTCAATGAAGAGTTCATACTGAGTAATCCTCAACATCCTTGTAGACTTCTTTTTGTTTCGTCTAAAGTGAGTATCCCCAATACTTTGTTCTAACGACGGATAGTTCAGTAGCAATTGTCTAAAAGCTCCCACATGAGATTTGTCAGTAACAGAATCGTAGGATATCCGTTCATATTTTTTATTTGAACGGTTCAAAATTCCTTCGTATTGATAAATTTCATACTCATTTTTCATTTGGAGACACCTATCTAGTACCGAATAGAATCTCTTTTTAGATAAGTTGAATTTTGTAAGAATGCTAGAAACTTGCTCTTCTGATATCAGATACAAATAAATGGCGTCCTTAAGGCGAGAAAACTCCAACTGCTTATCAAATGGCACATTTTCAATAAGAATTGGATTCCACAACTCTGGATTTAATAACTCTTCGGGAAGTTTGTAATATTCAAGCTTTCTTCGCAATACTTTTTACCTCCATATTCGAGTTTAAATGTTCTGATGAAATTGGTAACGAAAAGTTTCCCCGATGAAATCCATGAATTACCTGGCAGATTATTTTTTCTAATGGCATTTGTACAAAATTAGCAATTACTTTAATTGTCTTAGACTCATCCTTAAGCAGTTGTGTGATTATCTCTATGGTACTTTCATCTATTTTTTCGCTCTGAATGATACTGTGAAACTGCATTAGATTAGATATTTCGATTTCTCTTCCAAGTAATGACTCCTCAGTAAACAACTTATGATTATACCCATTTTTCTTGCACCAAAATCGTTGTGCTTGGAGCTGTTTTTTTACCTTCGGTTTTGTTAAATCCTTGGAATATTTACACTCTACGAAGATTTCGTTTCCAAACTCATCAATTGTAACTAAATCAAAAATTGACTTTTTTACTCCGTCGTCTAGTTCAACCGATATTTTAGGAGCCTGCTCACAAAGAAATACAATAGATGGATCGAATTCAGAAAAGAGATAATTATAGTATTCAAGATTACTGAATAGAATTATTTTCCTTCCAGCTTTCACACTGTATAAGATCCACCGATTATTACCAAACTTTCGCATAGCACTATAATTATTGAGTGCAGGAGTATAATCTGTCATAAATTTCTCCTCTTTATAATAATGTCTAAATAAAAGGCACAATTACTTCGGCCAACACCGAAATAACTGTGCCTCATTTTTGTTTTACAAGTTAAAACCTGTTTATTTTTTTAACATTACAAATCCACTTCACTAAACCGTTTAGTTGATATTTTAAAACTCCACATTGTGAAAATTATATAAATGGTAACTCCTAGAATTAAAATTGGTAATTGTTTTACTAACAGTTCCTGACTTGTTCCGTCTAACCATTGCAATTTCGGAAAATGAACGCTTACCTCAATTAATAATTCAATTAAAATTATTGGCACCAAAGCTTTCAAAAAAGCGATTCCTGCGTTGTATGCTGTCTTAAAAAAGGAAGACAAGAATATAAGGTTGAAGATGGTGAAAATAATAAAGCCAAAACCATAAAAGGCAATATTGGCGTCAATTCCAACAGGATTGTTATTAGGTATTAGGGTATTCTTTATAATTGCACAAATAATCGAAATAAATAATGAGGCTAATTGTGTCACAATCACAACTAAATACTTGCCTAAAACAATATCACTTTTTTTGATTGGTAATAGCGACGAAAAATAAATGTCATTTGTTTCTCGACCGTACATAAAGCTGATATATATTCCTATGCAGCTGAAAACAAATATCATCGTATAAGGGTACGCAGGAATTAGAACTAAAGCGCCCATTGCTGAAAAGATATAAAGGTTCGGATGTGCTGCCAAACGTAGCTCTTTATATAAGAGATTAGAGATCATAATGCTTTTCCCCCTCAACTCGTATCATGATTTCCTCAAGGCTCAATGGGCCTGTTTCACTAGGTCTTTTGAGGTAACTAAAACTATCCATGAATTCCTTTTTTAAAGCGCTTTTTAATATTTTTCCATCTTTAATGTAAGAAATCGAATCGGCGCATTTTTCGATATCAGAGGTAATGTGCGTAGAAAACAAAATACTTCTTTCACCCGTAGCAACAATCTGAGAAAATAAATTCAGTAAATCATCCCTTGAAACAGGATCCAAGCCACTGGTGGGTTCATCTAAGATTAGTAATTCAGCTTTATGTGATAGAGCTAGTGCAATCATGAATTTAACTTTCATCCCTGCAGACAACTCCTTAGGTGCCTTGATGGGGTCAATTTCAAATTCTTGCATATATTTTTTAAAAGCTTGATGATCCCAAGTATCATAAAAACGGCTCATAACGTTAGCAATCTGTTCAGTTTTCTTCTGCTGGTAAAAGTCGATACCACCAAGGACTACGCCTATCCGTTTCTTTATTTCCAACTCATGGTTAATCAGATTCATACCAAAAATATCTACCTCACCAGAATTTGGCGTTACTAAATTTAGAATCGATTTAATTGTTGTACTTTTACCGGCACCATTTTTCCCAATAAATCCCATAATTTGTCCTTTTGGTAAGGAAAGATTTACATTTTCTAAGTTAAACTTAGGGTACTTTTTAGTTAAATTCTTAACCTCTAACATATTCACCTCAACAACCTCCTTGATAAATGAACTTTTTTACTCTACATCCCCTGGCTTTGTAAAAAAAGAGCGCCCAGATTCTCTAAAAAAAACTCTATCTGAGATTAAAGCAATCCCCTCATTTCCTTTGCTAGTATCACCTAAAACTATCAGTGTATCTCCAGGGATTAAATTCATTATGTCTCTAGCTTTCTTAGGTAAAACAATTTGGCCCCTTTCACCAATTGTGACGGTTCCAAAAATGTACTTATCTTTAGGCCCAATAGGCATACCTTCTTTTTCAGGATTAAAGCGGACTAAATCATTTAACGACACATCGAAGAGTACTGCCAACGCATCACAATTCATAATATCTGGAAGAGTTTCTCCTGACTCCCACTTAGCAACGGCTTGTCTAGAAA
>SAAR01000341.1 GCA_009916335.1 Erysipelotrichia bacterium
CTTTATCGTCGATGGCATCAAATACCATAAAATTGGTGATGAGTTCTACTATGCCCAAGAGTGTTTTGAAGATAAAGAACTCTATGGCTATTTAAAATCTAATATGTATGAAAATAGAAAAAATAAATCCATTTATGACTATACGGTTTATGATTCTGATATTGAAAAAAGTTTTGCAAAGTCGTTTAATGAAAATGAAAACGTCAAACTCTTTACAAAATTGCCTTCTTGGTTCAAAATCAATACACCTCTTGGAGGCTATAACCCAGACTGGGCGGTACTTATAGAAAAAGACAATGAAGAGAAACTTTACTTTGTAGTGGAGAGTAAGGGAAGCCTATTTACAGATGATTTGAGAGATACCGAAGAAGCAAAAATTCATTGTGCCAAAAAACATTTTAATGAAATATCTTCAAAAGCAACATTGGTTGTATCGAATACCTTCCAAAATTTTTCTGAGAATTTTTAGAAGGAAAGTGATTATTGTATGGGCACTGTTTGTGAGGTAAATATAGAATCATAAATTGACCACAATGGCAAAGAATCAAGAGTATTGCTCAAAATAGCTTTTTTAACATTAGATAGTATTGCCGTATAGCGTGCATCTATGTCATCCCATCCTTGGTAAAAGGTAAACATTTGAGGAGAATTGGGTATATAAAGTTGCTCTTCAGAATTGTCGTAGTTCCCAAAAACCTTTTCAAAGCAACTGTGCTTTATTGAAAGTTGAATAATTTCAAGGTAAAGAGGTAGCCAATCATTTATGCCTTCTCGAATGATATCCCTTTCAAATACTTTCCAATTCTGATTGAGATTTTCTTTGATATACAAAGAGAATTCAAATGAAAGATTTTGTGTGTGATGTTGCATAAAATCAGCCAATTCCTTACGTGAGATGAGTTTCTTTTCGAAAAGCTCAATGGCATTTTCTGCTGCATCATCAAGCGTTTCATAGGTAAAAAGAAGAATAAGATGAACCTTATTTTTTACAGTATTAGTTATAAAATAAGCCAGCTTTGAATCCATCCCCATATACGCACGATTAGCAAACTCTATTTTTCCAGGAATGTTGCCTGTTACCAAATAGGTTTCTAACTCCTCTTTTGTAAAACAGTGCTCTAAAAATGAAAAAATTGGCCTTTGCTGTTTTTTCCACTTATAGTACCCTGATACCGAACATCCTAAGAGTTGTGCGTAGACTTCATCTGTTTTCATGTTACTACCTATTTGATATTTATGAATCAATAATAACATAAAAAGTTTATATTTTACAATTTCTAATAGAATTTTACTTGACTAATGTCCTATTGTATAGTATTATTTAATTCATAAACAATAAACTACCTATTTGATAGTAATTTTAGATATTCATATATAGAGATAATAAATGAAGAAGAGGTCAAAAATGCAGATTGATATTCTAAGTGACACACATTTTGATAGTTGGTTTGGTTATCCGCATATGGATGAAAGTAGGAAATTGTATCCAAGTAAAGAAAGTGTTGTTGGTCTTTGGCGAAGATTTAAACCTAAAGCGGATTATCTGATACTGGCTGGTGACATTGGCCATAGCATCATCCAAAACCTCCACATTTTAAAAATTCTCAAAGAAGAATTTTATAAAGAGATTATCCTCACTTTAGGCAATCATGATTACTACGTGGCGGATCGCGAATATAAAACATTGTATCAAAACGGTCGTGAAAAAGCAGAACATGCAAAAAAATCTTATCAAGAAGCAGGCATGATAGTACTAGATGGCACGGTAACAGAACTTGAAGGTATTCGTTTTGGAGGTGCCATGGGATGGTATCATAGTGCCTATGTGCATAAAAATCAAACAAAACTAGGTGCTATGCAAGCCTCCCATTATTACCCAACATTAGAAGGTTTTTTACAAGAGTTATGGGCGGATTGTCTTAATGATAAGAAATACACGAAACTTGATTTTTTTGATGAATTGTTTGAAGAGGAATATGCCAAATTAGAAAGAGTGCATCAGCAATGTGATGTAATGGTAAGTCATTACAATCCAAGTATCGAATTTAACCATCAAACAAAACAGTGGGCTCGAAATGCAAGTACTTCTTTTTTTTGTTTTAATGGGGAAGAACTGGTGAAAAATATGAGTGGAAAGCTTTGGATTTACGGGCATACTCATGATAATGTATCCTATGATTTTTATGGCAAAGTATGTCTTACGAATGCTTTAGGTTATCAATCAGAGTGGTCAAAACCCAATACGGTTTTTACTAAAGAGATTTGATAAAAGGCTAAAAAGGACCTAAAATGAGAGCAAAATTTGTTAGTACTACCAATAAAGGCTTAGATAGATGGATCCCAAAAGAAGTATGGGGTAATTTAGAAATCAATAAAATAGCTATTTGGAGTGATTTTAACTCTACGAAGTGCTTTCATACGAGCATTATTTGTTCTTATGTATATAAACACGAAAGTAAGCTTTTAAATCTAGAGACTGCTAATTCACAGTATGTTTTTCGTTTAGAAGAAGCTCCTAAAGAAGAAGAGATGCTCTGTGGAAGCGAAGAAGATAAAGCTTTTGTTCGTCTAATTCAGCATAGAAATGCTAATGAGAAATTTTCACAGGCTATTCTGCAGATTGAACTTTACACACAAGATTGCTATGAAGAAGAAATCTTACTTAATCCTCCTATGAGTTATTATGAAGCCAGAGAGTGCTTTGTAGGAAATTTCATAAGAGATGAGAATAATAGCATTATTGGAGAGGTGTGCTTTGTTATCCCCACAAAACCTCTTGCTTAAAATGTTAGTTATGGATAGTGATCGTGGCGGTGCAGCATTTGTCTATCACGTAAGATCACGTGAAATTGCACAGCATATTCAAAATGCAATTCCAAAACACGCTGAAGATTTGTGTGATTTTTTAGCATTGATAGATACGTACAATGAAAAAGGCTTAGTGAAATTTTTGTGGGATGCTTCGTCAATTCAAGAGCGACAATGGATTGATGAACTTTCGTGTGAATATGTCATTGATGTAAGAGTATTGGGCGAAGAGATCGTAGATGCTATTACATGTCTTATATTAAGAGGGATCTAAAATCCTTTAGATTTGAGAATCAAATTGAAAAATATTGCGTTACTATGAGGTAAAAAGGAGTAAAAATGCGTGTAGGATTTGTAGATAATGCCAATAGTCTAAATGAAAACCAAAAAAATATTTTAGTTCCTCTGGATTTTACCAATGCCATCTGTTATGGTCAAACAGGTAGTGGTAAAACTAGTTCCTTTATTCTTCCTAATATTGAACACCGCATTCTAGAAGGCCACAGTGTCATTGTCTTTGACTACAAAGGCAATATGCATTTAAAAGTCAAATGCATCGCCGATAACCTTGGACGCTTGAAAGATGTGATCTGGCTACACTTATTGGGACATAGAAATGATAAGATTTCTACATAATAAGGAAGGATTCATAAGATGGTCAACAAAGCTCATAAATATACACAA
>SAAR01000342.1 GCA_009916335.1 Erysipelotrichia bacterium
CTATAAATAAAGATGCTCTAATTTACGATTTACGCTTACAAAAAGCTGTTGAATTAGTAAAAGAAAACGTAAAGTAAATATATGAAAGACGCATCTAGCGTCTTTTTTGTCCTAAGGAGGAATAAGTATGGAAAATAAGAAAATGCAAGTTAGTATTCCTGTTGTATGTACAAGAGGAGTAATCGTTTTTCCTAATCAAGAAATTATTATTGATGTGGGAAGAAAGAAAAGTGTTACTGCTTTAGAAGAAGCGAAAGAACATTTTGAATCACATGTGTTTTTAGTTGCACAAAAAGAACTATCCGTTGAAGATCCTCAGTTAGAGGACTTATATGAAGTGGGTACCTTATGTACGATTAGTAGTGTTCGTCATATGGACGGTTATTTAAGAGTTAAATTTAAAGGATTAGAACGTGCTAAAATATTAAATTTAACATATACAGATGAAATGGTATTTGGAAATGTACAACCACTAAGTGATATTCATCAAGAAGAAATTGAAGAAATGGCGTTAGTGAGAAGAATTGCATCACAGTTAGAAGAAAATGAAATGGTCATTCAAACGATACCTAAAGATGCGATTGCCAAATTAGCACAAGGGATTTCGGCACCACAGTTAGCAGATCAGATTGCCCAAATTTTCCCATTCACTGTCGAAGTGAAACAAAACTTGTTGGAAACATTAGAAGTGAATGAACGTTTACTATTAATCTTACAAGAAATGGAAAAAGAAAAAACATTAAATGAATTAGAAAGTGTTATTAATGAAAAAGTAAAAATGCGTATTGATGAAAGTCAACGTGAATATTACTTAAGAGAGAAATTAAGAGCGATTAAAGAGGAATTAGGTGATGTCCCTGATCGTGAAAGTGATAGCGATGAATATCGTCGTATGATTAATGAATTGCCTTATCCTAAACATATTAAAGAAAAAGCGTTAGAAGAATTAGCACGCTATGAAATGTTGCCTAATGCATCAGGAGAAAGTGGTGTTGTTAAGTCTTATTTAGATTGGTTATTGAAGCTTCCTTGGTGGCAAGAAAGTGAAGATAATACGGATTTAAATCTAGCACAAGCAATATTAGATGAAGATCACTATGGGCTAGAAAAAGTAAAAGAAAGAATTATGGAGTTTTTAGCAGTGAAAACGATGACAAATTCTTTAAAAGCACCAATTATTTGTTTAGTAGGTCCTCCAGGAGTAGGTAAGACTTCTTTATCAAAATCGGTTGCTCGTGCTTTAAATCGTGAATTTGTGAAGATTTCATTAGGTGGAGTAAAAGATGAATCAGAAATTAGAGGTCATCGTAGAACATATTTAGGTAGTTTACCAGGACGTTTTATTCAAGGAATGAAAAAAGCGGGTACGATTAATCCTGTTTTCTTAATTGATGAAATTGATAAGATGGCAAGTGATTATAAAGGCGATCCAGCTAGTGCGATGTTAGAGGTATTAGATCCTGAACAAAACGCTATGTTCTCTGATCATTACTTAGAAGAAACATATGATTTAAGTAAAGTGTTGTTTATTGCGACAGCAAACTATATTGAAGATATTCCAGCAGCATTAAAAGATCGTTTAGAAATCATTAATTTATCTAGTTATACAGAATTAGAGAAATTAGAAATTGCAAAACGTCATTTAGTTAGCAAACAAATGAAAGAAAATGGTTTAAAACCATCACAGTTAAAGATTAGTGATGACATGTTGCTTTATATTATTCAATATTACACAAGAGAAAGTGGTGTACGTCAATTAGAACGTATGATTGCAAAAATTGCTAGAAAAGCTGTATTGGCAATATTAAAAGATGGTAAACGTAAAGTAACAGTTAGTAAAAAATTAGTACATGAATACTTAGGTAAAGAAATTTTCGATTATGGAAAACGTGAAACTAAGGATCAAGTAGGTACGGTTACAGGACTTGCCTATACTTCTTTTGGTGGTGATGTACTACAAGTTGAAGTAAACCATTTTGAAGGTAAAGGGAAACTAGTTATTACAGGACAATTAGGTGATGTGATGAAAGAAAGTGCATCAATTGCTTATGATTATGTAAGAGCGAATGCGAAAAAATATAAGATTGATACAACTATTTTTGAAAAGCATGATATTCATATTCATGTACCTGAAGGAGCAGTGCCAAAAGATGGACCAAGTGCTGGTGTTACATTGACAACCGCTTTAGTATCTTCTTTAAGTAATCTTCCTGTGAAAAAAGAAGTAGCAATGACAGGAGAAGTTACATTGCGTGGAAATGTCTTGCCAATTGGTGGACTAAAAGAGAAATCAATGGCTGCACATCGTTGTGGAATTACAACCATTGTCATGCCAAAAGGAAATGTGAAAGACCTTGATGAACTTCCAGAAGTAGTAAAGGAAAGCATTGACTTTATTCCTGTTGATCATGTATCGCAAGTATTGAATGCTGCTTTGGTTAAGTAGATGAAAACATTTAATAGTTGTGAGTTAGTTATTTCTGCACCTGATAAAGATAGCTGGCCTGATACAACATTGCCAGAAATTGTTTTAGCAGGAAGAAGTAATGTTGGAAAATCAAGTTTTATCAACACGATGACAAATCGTAAAAAACTAGCTTATGTAGGAAATACACCAGGAAAAACAAGATTACTTAACTTCTTTAAATTAGATGATGAATTAATGTTTGTCGATGTGCCAGGTTATGGATATGCGAATATTTCACAAGCACAACTCATTAAATTCGGTGAAATGATGGAAGATTATTTCAGTGAAAGAGAACAGAAAAAAGGGTTAGTTATTATTGTCGATAGTCGCCATAAACCAAGTGAAGATGATGTTATTATGATGGATTATGCAAGATATTTTGATATTCCTATTGTTGTCATTGCGACTAAGATCGATAAGTTAAAACGCAGTGAACGTGTAAAAAAATTAAACATTATTAAAGAAGCATTAGGTTTAGGTGTGAATGATGTACTCGTTCCTTTCTCAAGTGAAACAAGAGAAGGTGTTGATGAGGCATGGAAAGAAATTGAAAAGCTGTATTAGAGAGTGATGTAAGTCATTCTCTTTTTTTATGAAAAGTAATACGATTGTGATTAATTATTTATTAATTTCACTCAAAAAGTAGGCTTTTTCGCTCAGTGGGAAAATGGTATATTTTGAGCTAAAAAAGGTGATTTTTCTATCTATTTGTAGTATAACACCATTGAAATAAAATGTCTGATTTTTCTTTCTTATAAAAGGCAACTTTATTGAAAAATAAAGGACGCAAAGCTATAGGGTCTTAGCTGTGGTTAACAGAAAGATAGCCAGTTGCAAATAGAATAAATTGATAGATCATGATTTGTTTTCATTTACATACTGGTGTATATAGCTAGTATGTTTTTTCATTTTGATTCATGAGAAAAGGGAGGAAGATTAAATGAAAAAGAAGATTTTAGGGATTATAACGGCATTTGTGATGGTGCTATCTGTTTGTAATTTAACAAGTATTACAGCAGAAACAA
>SAAR01000343.1 GCA_009916335.1 Erysipelotrichia bacterium
TACTAAAGACAAGTCACTAGAATTGTGGAAAACTATTTTTGAATATCATACAAGCAAACAATAATTTTATTGAATTTTCTCAAAATTTTAATGATTCTATTCAATTTTCTCAAATATAATTAAATTTCTATTGAATAATCTCAAAGAACTATTTAATTTTCTCAAATATACTTTCTTCAAAATGCCTATAATAGGATACATAAACTACTTTTTCACATCCTGTCAACAAAGAAATAACAATATTTATTAACTAAAAGAGAAAAATGAAAATTTATTTTATTGAATTTTCTCATAAATATATTGCTCTATAAGAAGTTAACTGTACACTATGTTGTCCAGCCACTCTGATAAACTACAATTTGGATATTTTTTGTCCTACCTCTTTGCTAAAGTTTGCTAAAATTTATTGAAGGATGGTTTTGATGACTAAAAAAGTATTGATGTGTATGTTATGCTCGTATAGTGTTGAAGATAAAAAGATCATCCATTCGTTTGAAACAAAATCCACAAAGAGTGTCTTGCATTGCATGCAATGCCTTTCTTTATATACTCCCAAGAAACGTACCGTAAAGAAGTGGTTACACATGATGCTTAAAAAACCTTTCATGGCCAAATACTTTTTTAAAAGAGAAAGAGGGTGTTGTGAGGCTTCTTCGTATATTGAATGGAATGGATGCTGCCCAAAATGTGGCAGTGAGCTTACTCTTACCCACAAAGCGGCCGCATGAAACAACACGATTACGATAAAATCTTATACCGGTTAATGAGCATTTTAACCCGTCTGAGTGATGGAGAGATTTTAGGTAAGGAAGAGCTTGCAAAAGAGTTTAATGTCTCTTCAAAAACCATTCAACGTGATTTTAACGAACGGTTGATGCCCAGGGTTCCTATTGAGCGAAAAGGCAACGGATGGAAGATGATTGAGGGACATCATCTTGCAAAGAGTAGGGCGATGGAAGATATCTTAGTCTTAGATATATTACACACTTTTTCAAGTAGTTTAGGCTCTTCTTTTGCGCAGCGTTCAGAGGGACTGCTTAATAAGCTAAGTACGTCACACTCCAGTACTTTTTATACCAGGCTTGCCTTTGAAGATATGGGTGTGATTGCCGGGATGTTTGATTGTTTAGAAAAAGCCATTCATGAATCAAGGCTTGTTCAATTCTTTCACAAGCAACAGTACCGCTTGGTAAAACCTTATCGTGTGGTTAGCTTTGATGGTTATTGGTATCTATTGTGCGAAGAGCTTATGGATGGAAAGATTAAAACCTTTCATTTAGCACGGATGAAAGAGGTAACAGTGCATGAAGATCATTTCCAAAAGGATCTTTGCTTAGCACAACGTTTAGATAAAGCTATTAATGCATGGTTTAATCCAAATGTTGAGCCTTATGAAGTTATTTTAGAAATAGATGAAGCCATTAAGCGCTACATGTTAGATCATCCTATTGCTCCTACGCAACGAATCATTCAAGAGCTACCCAATGGACTCTTTTATCTCTCTTTAGAAATTACACATGAAAAAGAGATTCTCTCTACCATTTTTAAATGGATGCCTCATATGAGAGTTATAGCTCCAAAATCGTTACAAGAACGTGTCATTGAACACACAAAAACTTTCTTAGAAAAACAGATGGAGTTGTAAAAGGGCAGGGTGGTTTTACACATTAAGAAGAGGGGAGGGTTGTGTTTATCTCTTTTATGCTACCTACAAAGCCCATGAAGTGATTTTCGCAACTTTGGTAGAGCCCTTTTGTTAAGTGAGGCTTAAAAGTGTGTTAGAGGATGCCTAGAGATATCTTTTGGATACAAATGTTTTTCAAAGAAGGGTTATTTACGCGCTCTTATATACCCTGTTTCAGGACTAATTTCAATCGTGACATTATCAGCCGCATTGCCATTGCTAAGAACAATGGAGCAAATACCTGTGAGCAAGTTGCTATAAGGCTCTGTTGCCGCACTCTTATTCCCATAAGGTCTTCCTAGACTATCAAAGTAAAGGCTAAGGCTTGTAGCGTTTATCACAGGGCAGTTGACAAAAGTCACAGAGACGCCAAACTTGGCTTGAATTTGTAGGTTTTTAGCACGTTTGGCCTCCGGTACTGATTCAAGACCTGATAAGTAGATCGATGGATTTTGAGGATCTTTTGCATAGAGGTTTGTATTATTGGCAGAAAGAATAGAATAAGTCCATAAATTAGAATTATTTGCATCTTGTTTAATGTCTATATGCCATTGATTTCTAAACCATGTAGCATTTGTTGGTGAAAACTTATCGTCTGTCATGGCTAAATGTTGTGTATAACGAATATGGCTCACGAGTTGATCTGCTGCTTCTTGAACAGTGTTTCTTTGAAAAGAAGATGTCACTACAGATGAGAGAATACCAACAACCACTATCACAAAAACAAGTTCGATCATGGTAAATGCTTGATGAAAAGAGTGCTTTAAATCTGGTTTCATGTGGATTATTCTATCATACTTTTGATTATTAAAGTGCCACTTATCTCAAAGGAAGAAAGATGCATCCTTCGTTACAAAATATTTCAGCTATGATGTTTGTCTTAGCTTTGTTTATACTCTCTCTTACCCAGTTAGACACCTACATGCATACACGAAGTAGCCATGAAGCCAAAGAGATCATTATTAAATCTCTTGCCAAGGAGTGTCAAGAGATAAAAGTGGCTTATCAGTTAGAAGATACCTTTGAGAATACCTCTCAAGCGATTGTCCAGATGCTGGGAGCAGGTATAGATGCGTTAGATGAAGAGACCTATTTGGCACTCTTGTCATTTTGTTACGCAGGAAAACAAAAACAAACGAAGGACAAAATCTAATGCAACACACATTTTTAAAATATTTAACATCACTAAGTCTTGCCATAGGGCTATCTCATGCCTCAGAATACGCAACCCTTCAAAAAATCTCTGATGGAGATACCTTTACTTTTAAAAGCCAACAACACAATGAATTTAAGTGTCGTGTATTTGGTATTGATACACCTGAAAAGTTTCATACCTCCAAGATGGATAAGGATGCTGATAAAGTAGGTATCACTCCTGAAACCATGAAAAAAGCGGGTGAAGCTTCCACAAAATATGCCCAAGATCATTTAAAAGTGGGAAAGAGCTATAAAGTCGATGTGTTAGAAAAAGATAGATACGGGCGAGAGCTTTGTATTGTTCATGATGGGGATAAGTCTTATAATGAAAGTATCATATCGGATGGTTATGCAGTGGTCTACAAAGGTGGTAAATTTATCAAAGATGACTCATTAAAAAGAAGATTGTTACAGGCTCAAAAAGAGGCGAAGAGTAATAATAGAGGGCTATGGAATGGCCATACGAAAAAAATTATGGAAGGAATGGAGTGAAAAAAAGTTTAACGCTACTATTCATGTTTAGTGTTGTTTTATATGCAAGTTGCCCCAGTGGGTATCATAAAGACGGGCAGTATTGTATGCAAAACAGTAAAAACGCTAAACCC
>SAAR01000344.1 GCA_009916335.1 Erysipelotrichia bacterium
GCTTGGGTCAGCCAACCTATGAAACCCGGCAGCTATTGCTTCCATTTCAGGTCTAGAGTCATATCCGTACAATTCCTCTATTGAGGTGTAAAAAACTACTCCACCTAATAGGTGAATAGGAAACTGGTTATAACCCGGAATCCCATTCCCAACATCTTGAATTTGCATTTCTCCATTTTCTGTATTTGCGTACCAATCACCAAACCCTGATGCTCCGTGACCAAGATAATAATCTGATACAACCATACCTCCAATTTCTGCACGATATGACGCCCAATCTATAAATTCTTGTAATATAGCTCTTTTTTCATCTACGGTATATACTCTGCCAAGTTTGTTTGTTTCAGTAATATCAACCCCAGAATCAGCAGTGCTACTCTCCGAAATACTTTCTACTTGAACTGAATCGAAAGTAGTGATCATTTCCTCATTTTCTAATTCTTTTTGATCTTCCTCAGAATCAGCGTGTACTGATGAAGAAATTTCCGAAATGCTGCTTGTTTGGCTTATTGACTCTTCAGATTGTGTTGTCGAGTGACTGGAAGTAGACGATGTTTGCACTGCTTTAAAATCACCATCCGCATTCTTGTTATAAAAGTATATTGTTCCCACGGTAATCATAATAACCATCATTAAATACAACCAGATATTTTTATTTATGTTCAATCTGGGTGCCTTTATTTTATGGATGCTAATATTGGTTTTATTTTGTGATGTTGAATTAGCTTGACCCTCCGAAATAAATTGGCTGTTCTGAGCTGGTGGTTCCTCTATGGAATCCGATTTTTTATTAACATCTTCTGGTTTTTCGTGATTTAATTTGGTGATTTTCACACCGCATTTTTTACAGAACTTTGAATCCGGGTTCAATGGACTGCCACATTCTTTACAAAATTTCAATTTGTAGTCCTCCTAAAGATAGAGTGAATTTCAACCTTGCCCAGCTTATTTAAGCGGAGTTTATTGACAGTTTTCATAACAAGAACCTTGAATACTTTATTCTATACGTTGTCCACATATACGGCAAAAATTCACGGGAACATCATAGGTAGCACTACATTTATTGCAAACATATCTTAACTTTTCATCTTGATTTTTTATTGTCTTATCATTACTTCCAAGAATTTGTCTACCCCGCTCATCTATGGTGATCAAGTCAGATTTAAGTTGTTCTATTTCTAGACGTTTTTCTTTTATTCTCGTCATTTGCTCATTCAGTAGAGTAAAATCTGTAGACCCCTCCAACCACAATTTATAACAGGACTCACCCACTGATAATGTCAACTCAGAAACCTCACCGGAAATCGAGTCAATATGCGTCTTTATTGTGGCTTTCTCCATTGAAGATGATGTTTTGATACCGACTGTTGCAATCCCCCGATTTACAGACGTTTTGATTTTTGAAAAAGCATCAAAGTCCATAATCTATCCTCTTTATTGCCGAAGTGTACATAGGAATAATCGCTGATACATCATCGTCAATCTTCTCATTTTCTTCTCCTCCATCATACAAGTACAGCTCACCTTTTGAATAGTTCGAACTATAGTCATATAAGTAAAGCACTTCACCACTTGGTGTAAAATTAAAAGCGTGGACATCATCTGCAATTTTTGAACTTTCGTCATTATTCTGCACCTTCAATGTACCATAGGATTTTTCACTATTCCAATCAGTAAAGTATGCAATTGCGTCAGACTTATCATCATATTTTGTATAATCCAAACTCACATCGTAATCTATTGAATCTTTGTTAATATACAGCTCTCCTACCATGGCTTTTACATCTTTATAGTACATGTATTTATCTTCGGATATAAAACGGGTCAAAGTAGTGCTAACATCGGCGTCATAAAGTTCAGCTTTCTGGGTACTTTCTTCTGAAACGTTAATTTTATACAGATCACCATAGTTCTTTTCATTATTGATATTGTCCAAGAAGTAGATTGTTTTTCCCGCAGAATCGATCGAGAAATTTTGAGCCTCAGTTTGTCCGATATCAGATGTATTGCCGCCTAAAGATACATGTAGTTCTGAAGATGAGTCTAGATCCTCATACGCTAGTTCTTCAACGTCACCAATGCTGTTGATAGCTGAGAATTTAATCTTGTTTATATTTGATTCATTATAGGTTTTAAAAATAATAACTGCTGCGTCATTTGCAGTCGCATAGTCACTTCTTGCAGCGTAATCACCAATATAACCATCATAAACGAGTGCATCTGTGATTGTTGTAGATTCTGATCCATTATAATAAAACAAAGAATAATTAGACTCGGTTACTGGTGTTTCAGCTAAATACTCTCTAATACTATCTCGATCCAACTTATCGGAATAAGCATTGTAAGCCGTCTTGTACTCTGCGTACACTAATTTCGCTGCTTCGTATTCTTCTTTAGTATCATAATCCCACGAATACGGAGAAACCAGACTTTCAGGTCGTGTTAGCATGTTATCCGCTTCTATCATGTCGTCTTGAACATAATCCATCAAGCTCATTTCTGTAGAATCAGATTTAATAAAATACACTTCCCCTGTTTCATAAATTTTCATAATAGAGGCTACATCAGAAGATACTTTAACTTTATCTTCATTTTCATTCTTTTTATATAGTGTTTCGTCCTTTAAGTAATATACGGTGGATAAGTCTTCAGAAACATATTCTATCGATGCATCACCATCTATTTTTACTTTATCTGCATCTTTGTTTTTTAAATAAATGCTTCCCTCCGTATTGACATAAATAATTTTGTTTCCGTCATCAGAAACATAAAATTTATAGACATTACTATCAATTTTATTTTTTTCAGTTAAGTTACTTTGATATAGAATGCCATCACCGCCTTTTAAATAAGTAATTAGGCTAGCATTTTTATCAACAGAATATTGAAAAACGTCTGAATCAATTTTCCCTGGTTCAGCATCCTTTTTATTAAGATAACGGTAATATAATGCAAATCCCTCATCATCACTACTCACTTTATCAGGGAAGAAAATTATTTTCCCATCATTACTTAACATCGTAATAGCTCCAACACTAGTTCCTATATATTCTTCGTATCCATCCAAATCCTCGTCAAAAAGATGAGTTGTGATCTCTGATGGTTCAATTTTTTTGGTACCAGTATAGTAAATTTGATCATCTTTAAGATACAATGCATAATTGGTATCCAAGTTTCTTCCCTTAAATGTAAATAATATTAGCAGCGTAACAACAATAGTCGCAATAGCTCCAATACTGCTAACTATTATTATTTTTTTTGAAAATTTCTTTTTGATGGGTCTGCTAACTTGTTCATCGGTGACCGCTTCATTCTTAATTGCTTCATCGGTGACCGCTTCATTCTTAGTCGCTTCATCGGTGAGCGCTTCATTCTTAGTTGCTTCATCGGCGACCGCTTCATTCTTTGTTTCAATATTTGTAAGTGGATTACCACAGTTATCACAAAACTTCGCTTCATCCTCAACTTGG
>SAAR01000345.1 GCA_009916335.1 Erysipelotrichia bacterium
TTTAAATATTATTCTAAATAACTTTATTGAACATTTCACGAAGGATATTCTATCATCTATAAATCTTTCATTTTTTGTTAGATAACAATGAATAGAAAAGACAGTTAAAATATTTCTTCTTGTGATAAAATGCCTTTTAAAATATAAATCATAAAAATTTTTATCGTGTGAATTGAAACGCAAATTTTCATTTAGTGGATTATAAATTCTATACATATCCACATTCTTATTAGTTTTAGAAAGATATGAAGTGAATGTAGAGTATTGAGTGTTTTGTTTTTTCATTTTTATTCTCCTTTATTATTGGAATAGAACTAATATATAATAAATAAAAAAATAAGTACAGATATATTTTTATTTTGAAAATTAAAGCAAGCGTTTTCTTTTTATTTTTAAAATATAAGTGGATGATATTAATGAATAAATAATAAAATACAAAAAGTGCTATTTTTTAATAAAGGGATAACTTTATAAGCGGGGTTTGTTGACAGACTTTAAAAACCTGATAGAAATATAAACACAGGATAAGGATTTCCTATGTAACTCTGAAATTTGTTAGTAAGTACCCTTAAAAAGCCACTTCTACCCAGTTTGTGGCTTTTTTCATATCCTAATCATCCCTTTTGATTCAAGATTATTTCCGAATACTGTTTTTAACTGCTCACTCTCTTTTTGAGCAATTATTGCATTAACAGTTTTCTTTTGTTCTTCCGTATAATCACTATCATTCAGGAAAATGTCTGCATTTATGCCATTATCCAGTAAGAATCTGACATATTCGCTTTTCTTGTAATAGCAAGCCAGGCAGGTTTTACCCTTTTTGTTTGAGTGATTAATGTTTGCCCCTGAATCAATCAGCACAGACAGCTTATCGAGACAATAACAATCAAAGATAGCCGTCTGTGAGCGATTATCAGCGATTCTTTCCAGATCTGCACCATAAGCCAGTAAGAGCTTACATTCTTTCGCCGTAGCATATTCAAGAAGGTTGTGACCGGGTATGTTCTGGTCTGCTCCACCTGATAAAAGTATTTCAATGACCTTTGCTTTAAACTCGCTGTTCTTCCATTGATACAGGAAAACTTTTATTAATGGGCTGTTAGACTCTTCAATTTTATGATTAACATTAACACCATGATCGATTAAATTTTGAAGTAAAGACAATGAGACTTCACTATCAATGTTTTTGTGCATTAAAAAAGTAATAGCACCAGATAAAAGATTTTCGTTTCCGTCGATAGTAGTCGATGAAATATCATTGAAATCCATTTCCTGATTAAAATATTTTTCAATTCTACGGATTAAATTTTTCAAGCTGCACTATCCTTTCTGTTCATAACAGTCAGTAAACTACCAGCCGTTCTTTGAATGTTGTCAGTTAAGCTGTGGCTATCTTTTTTATCTATATACAGCTTCTTAAATAATCTGTATGCCATAACTGTTTTTTTAGCCTGTAATGACAACAGTAAACCGATCACAATAAAACTGGGTTCTCTGTGGTAAGAGCAACAGTTTATGTAATGGAAAATATAATCTGTATTACTGTATTTGAGATTTAGCCCTGTATCGCTGATTTGACGGCATACAGATAAAATATAATCGTCGTCATCCGTTCGGAACGACAGCAACAGCCTGTTTTGTAGTAGTTCCAGTTCTGCAAGTCTTTCACTGTATCTCTTTATCATTGCTGTTCCCTGGGTAATACAGATTAAACAATAAAGCCCCAGTAAAGGGGCTTATGCTGTTCTGAACAGGTTAAGCATGTCAGGATGCTTTTCAATGACCCGCAACAGTTTAAGACTGCTGCCGGTGGGTGTTCTCTTTTGCTGTTCCCAGGCTTGCACCAGAGAAGGGGAGACACCCACCACCTGGGCAAACTCATTTTGTTTGAGCTTCGCTTTCGTGCGGATAGCTTTCACATCGGGCATCTCAAAGGTCGTAACACGAGCTGGGGCAACAAGACCCCGTTTGATAGCTACGGCTTCGTTGACACTCTCGATCAGGTCGTCAAAGAGTTCTTTTCTCATTTCTTCCCCCTTGCCTCCTGGGAGGCTTGCTCTATACCTTCTACGGCTTTCTTCAACTGGTTCTTTTCAGCATTAGTGAGATTGTCTTTCTCGTTCTTAGGATAAGCGATAAGAAGGAATACTTCGTTATCTGCTGTCAGATAGTAGTATATGACCCTGATACCACCACTTTTACCCATACCAGGCAAAGCCCAGCGAATCTTACGGCAACCGCCCGTACCTGATATGGTATCGCCAGCGGTAGGATCTTGCCTTAACACTTCCTGAAACTCCCGGAGTTCGTCGGGTGAGAGCAATCCATCGATTACTCTCTGAAAGACTTTGGTTTCAATGAAGTGTAGTAAATTCATTCCCTTAACTCTATCTCACTCGCACACTGTATGAGTCTATCTTAGTGGTACTGTGTAAGAGTTGCAAGCCCTTTTTGATGATAAGTTAACCGTTCTTTTGAGTGGGTAAGCCGTATATCCAGGAACATAACTGGTACACATTGATATTAATTTATTTCCTGATAATGAATGAGTGACAACAATTAAAAAGGAGATAAATATGGCATTAAGAATCCGAGACAAAAAAGAAAGAGTAAATTTATTCCTGGAATACTTTGATTGCACTTATGAAGTAAAACCACGAACCCCATTTAATCAGCCTGATGTGCTTACAATGAATTTTTACTATGCCTTAAAGCTTTTCTGTAAAAATTACAATGAAATCTATGATGCCCCTCATCACTGGAAAGATAAAATACCAGCTTTATTCACTGGATATAAAATGCTTTTTGAAAGTGAAGAGTTAAAAGTGTCTTTTATTTGTGGAACAATGGCAAAAAAGGCAAGAATAAGGGAAAAGTATCATGTATCTCATGCTGTTACTTTCCGTGTTCCTTATCACTGGAATGGTTCAAGAGAACCCGTAGGCATTGCCACCTATCACCTGGCGATTGATAAAACTTTAAACGACGAACAAATAGAACAAGAATTTTATAAACTACTCACTCTTTTTGAATACTCATTAAAGTATCATCAAGGGAAAGTTCCCGTCTTTAAAATAGATTTGAATAATCCAGAAGTGATAAGACCAACATACGTAAAAGAATAAATAAAGGAGGGTAAAACCTCCTTTTATACTAAATTCTTCTCTTAATCAGATAGAAGGTTTTCTCCTGGTGGAGATTTCAGGAGTGGGGTTTTCTTCTGGTGTTTCTTCCTTTTCCTGTTTTTTATTTATTCTGTCTTTAATAAATTCCGATACGGCAAGATCTGGATTATCTTTCAATTTATTCGATAACCATAATTCCACTTCGGCAATCATTTTACCCGCTGTTTTGTCTGCATTCTGGATAGCGGTTGTTATGCTGTCCGGGTTGTCTTTAAGAAGCTTCGCCCAGCCAAAATCATAAGTGTCATGGTTCTTTTCATATGACTCAAAC
>SAAR01000346.1 GCA_009916335.1 Erysipelotrichia bacterium
TCTCTGTACTTTCCAGTATCCATATCTTATGCCCAGTAAGTAACGATATTTTAGATAATCGCATACATCATCGACATTTTGGAGCAAAAGCGGTCTAGCATCAAAAAATACCTTCTCTTTTTTTACACCAATAGGCTTAAAATTGACCGACAATACAGAACTGAAAAGAGTACAAATTTTAAATAATCTTCTTTCGCCAGTTTCCTCAAGTGAGGCATTTAAAACAATACTCACTTCATCATTAACAGAAAATGCACACAAAAAAATTTTAGATAATTTTGATTTTAAAAGAGTATTTATTCCTCCTGCTGTCATGTTGATTGCATTGGAAAAATTGTCTCTAAATTCTTTATTTTCAAGAGAATCTTTAAGGTACTTTTTTGTGGCATGAAAAGCATCAAGTCTGACCACTAAAAAATAATTTTCAGGGATTGATAGTTTCGTTTGAGATTCTTCTTCAATTGCTTTAAAGTGTTTATCAAATGAAGTGAGCGTATCATTGTCCAGTCGCATAATCAATCCTCATCGTTGTAGTAATAGTCATCGTCATCATCAGGCTTTTCTTCACCTCTTGAATGCCAATATTCATCATTATTTGGATTTAATTGGTTAGCATGATTATCCAAATCATCTTGTTTTGAGCAGCTATAAGTTTTTATCATGAAATACTCCTTTGTGAAATTGAAGGCATTTTAATAAAATATTGAAGTCGAAAAAAGAGGAACTTTTTTGGAAAAGTTAAATAGTCATAAGCAACAAATATTTATATACAAGACATGATGAATGATTAATTTTAAACAAATCATGCCATTGATATAAAACAATTATTAAACTATAATATAACAGTTAAATAGCGTTATTAAAAGGTTATATATGATTATTTCTGTTATAAATAAAAAAGGTGGTGTGGGGAAAACACCTATCTCATTCTCTCTTGCAAAAGATCTCGGTTATTACTTACAGTCCAATGATAATTCAGTGATTGAATCCATTTATCCTGATATGGCAAAGATATCTCCAAGTCCAGAAATTATTGATAATTGTATTTATGACTTTGGAGGATTTGTGACATCTGGAGTTTTACCTATTTTAAAAGCCAGCTCTGCCATTTTAATCCCAACATCTAATGATTATAACTCAATCCTTCGGACTGTAGAAACTATTGAAGAGATTCAACCTTTAAATGAGAATCTTTTTATTGTGGTCACTAAAACAGAAAAAGAGAGTGATTTTGAAACCGTTAAAAATGCTATTAATCAGCATTTTGATAATTTAGATTTTTTTGAGCTCCGCCTTTCTAAAGCCTTTAAAAATTGTATTGAAACAGGACTTAGCTTAACAGAGCTTTACCATGAAACTCCTCTTTCAAAAAGTGCTTATAAAACTGTTTATCAACAATACAAAACCATTCTCGAACTCTTTAAAGGAGAATAATCATCATGGCTGAAAAAAAACCAATTGATTTTATTTTAGGTAAAGCAAAAACAACGGTGACTTCTACTTTTGCAGAGAGTGAACGTAAAAAAGGTGGACGACCTAAGAAACCTGAGAGTGAACATGCTAAAGAGAATCGTTTTGCTACATACTTTAGCCCAAGTGAACTTGCCATTGTTGAATCAGCGGCTAATAATTACGGCATGACCATTGGAAAGTTTATCAAAATGGCAGCACTAAGAATGGCAAAACTAGAAAAATAGTAGTTAAATAACACTATTATAATGTTTTAAAATATTTAAATTTTAGGTGTATTTTTACACTTATCCCTTTTGCCAAATATCATACAATGAATTCTACATGTTTGTTTTAAAGGAGTTTGGAAACTACAAAAAAGCCTTCTCTAACCCTTCAAACGATAAACTATAATTTAATTTTTTTCAGAAAGAAGTATTATGAGCATATCAGCACTTATTTGGAGTACAGCCGATCTTTTAAGAGGAGACTATAAGCAATCCGATTATGGCAGAGTAATCCTCCCTTTTACACTTCTTCGCCGTCTTGAATGTGTTTTGGATGCAACCAGAGATGCCGTTATCGCAGAGTATGAAGCGCGCAAAAATTTAGGCATACCACTTGAGCAATTTTTGATACGAAAATCCAACAATAGTTTTTACAACACATCTACTTTTACACTCCAAAAACTCTTAGCAGACTCCAACAATATCGCCGATAATCTTGAAAGTTACATCAATAATTTTAGTGCCAATGCTAGAGAGATATTTGAGAAATACGAATTCATTAAACTCATTGAGAAGCTGAACGAAAACAACCTTTTGTATCTCATCGTTGAAAAGTTCTGCACGTTTGACTTATCTCCAGAGAGTGTCTCCAACCATGAAATGGGATTGATGTTTGAAGAGCTTATTCGAAAATTTTCGGAAGCTTCCAATGAAACAGCCGGTGAGCATTTTACGCCAAGAGATATTGTCAGGCTTACCACATCACTTCTTTTTACCTTAGATGATGCACTTCTTACAAAATCGGGTGTGGTGCGAAGTCTTTATGACCCAACAGCAGGTACAGGAGGATTTCTCTCCAGTGGTAGTGAATACATCCATGAACTCAACCCCGATGCAACCCTTGTCACCTTTGGGCAAGAGTTAAATCCTGAGAGTTATGCTATCTGTAAAGCCGATATGATGATAAAAGGGCAAGATGTCTCCAATATCAAGTACGGAAACACACTAAGTGATGACCAACTCCCTCATCAAAAGTTTGACTATATGCTCTCCAATCCTCCATTTGGTGTAGAGTGGAAAAAGGTTCAAAAAGTCGTTACCGATGAGCATATCCAAAAAGGCTATGCAGGAAGATTTGGACCAGGACTTCCAAGGGTGAGTGACGGCTCACTTTTATTTTTACTGCATCTTATCTCTAAAATGAGACCTAAAGAGGAAGGTGGAAGTCGCATAGGTATCATCTTAAATGGATCTCCTTTATTTACTGGTAGTGCTGGAAGTGGTGAGAGTGAGATACGCCGTTATATCTTAGAAAATGACCTTCTTGAAGCCATCGTAGCTATGCCAACCGATATGTTTTTTAACACAGGTATTAGTACCTACATCTGGATACTCTCGAACCACAAAGAAGGCCATCGAAGAAACAAAGTTCAGCTCATTAATGCTTCGAGCATGGGCGAGCCTATGCGCAAATCATTGGGCAGTAAACGCAAGCAACTGACTGATGAACAAATCAATGAAATCGTAAAAATCTATGGTGAGTTTGAAGAAAGTAAAGTCTCTAAGATATTTAACACAACCGATTTTGGATACAGACGCATTACCGTGGAGCGACCTTTAAAAGATGAAAATGGCAAAGTCATTCTTGTCAAAGGCAAACTAAAAATAGATACCGATGCAAGAGACAATGAAAATGTACCTTTAAACGAAGATATCAAAGCCTATTTTAAAAGAGAAGTACTTTTACAGGAACGCAGAGCGTTTCGT
>SAAR01000347.1 GCA_009916335.1 Erysipelotrichia bacterium
TTATCATCTTTATCGGTATTGTTACCTTGACCAGCTTGCGGAATCGTTTCAGACGATTTTTCAATATCAATTGATGGTTTTTCTGGTGTTGTTGGTACTGCTTTATCTTTCAGATTGATTTTTGATAAACTGATAAATGGCACTGCACTTGAAACACTCCCTGCTACAGTACCATTAATATTGTCATTCTTACCGTCCACATTGTCACTTTGTGAGAATGTACGTGTAGAGAATGGTTTTGAGAAGTCCTCATGATAACTTGCGGAAATTGTAATAATATCAGTTGCTGGATCAGTTGTCATGTGGATATAGATAGGCTTGATTAAATCATAACCTTCAGGCACAGTTGCTTCATCTTCAGATAGTTTCCAATCGCCATAGACAAGCTCAACATTGGCATATCCATCTTCATCACCTTTAATACCAGTTGTGATCGTTTGTGGTTCAGATTTAGTACCATTAATAGGTGTCAAATGGAACTTAATATCATTAAAACCACTTTCAGCACTTGCGCCTGAAATTTCAACTTTTTTCTGAATTGAAATTTTAGCTTTAATCACTTGCTCAAGTGATTTAGATTGAGGAGTGATAATAGTTTGTGTTTTATCATCTTTCTTCTTAATCTCGAATTCATGAACTTCCTTATCAGAAGCATAACCTATAGGCGCATTGATTTCCTTAAAGCCATAAAGACCAATACCAAGATTACCAGCATAAGCATTGAATTTTTTACCATCGATACGGACAACAATGTTATCTCCATGTGATACCTTTTTACCATTGATAACTGACTTAGTTACTTTTTCACCAGAAATCAATTTAGCATTTGGTTTATCCGTCCATTTTACAGGATCACCTTTTTTGTGAGGGCTTGACCCATTGCTATCATCTAAGTAAATAAGTGCATACTCAGCACCAGTCAATTCAGCTTTACCCTGACTTTCAGCTTTACCAGTATCTTTGTCAAGTTTCAGAATTTCGCTCTCACCTTTTATTTCTTGGTTTGTACCAGAAATTTGACCAAAAACAATTTCTGTTTTTTGATCTTTATAAGATAAAGAAACTGTTTTTTTAGCAAAAGTATTCACGAAACCATTTGAAGCTTTAGTTTCAGTAATATCGTAAGTTCCTAATGGTAAATTATTAATCGTAGCCTTACCCTCTTTATTAGTATCAACAAAGTATGTTTTACCATCAGCCTGATTGGTCAGCTTAAACGTATTTCCCTCAAGACTATAGTTCCCATTCCAAAGACTAGTTCCTGACTCTACACCAGATTTTGAAATAGTAACTTGACCTGTAACTGCCACGTTTTCAGTAGCAGTGGCATTTGTAACAATTGCTGTATTTTGATCTTTGTAAGTCAATTCAGCTTTGTAAATTTTGTCATTATATGTCATACCAGATTTAGCAGTAACTGATGTAGCAATTTCTTGAACATTATACTTTCCAAGAGGTAACATTTTTGTTGATGCATTACCATCTTTATCAAGTGTCACAACATCAGAATATTTACCATCTTCTGATGTCACCTTATACTGTATGCCTGAAAAACTATAATTCCCATTAGGAAATGTTTTTCCATAATTTTTAGCTTGTTTTGAGATAGTAATTTTACCAGTTACAGCATCATTTTTAAGTTTATCTTCTCCGATGGTAGTTGTTTTACCTGCTTCAATCGTGAAGTCTAGATCAGTACGCTGTGTTTGACCAGTTGATGACCAAGCACTTGATTTTTCACGTAAGAAGTAATCCCCTGCAGGCAACTCCAAGTCGTTCATTTTACCGTTACTGTCAACTGTAAAAGATTTAAAAACTGTAGAAGTTCCTTTTTTATAAACATCAAATGCAAGTCCTGTAAAATTATAGTTGCTATTAGGTAAATTGTCTCCAAATTGATTAGTCGTTTTATCAACGTTTAATTTACCAGTTAGATCAATGAATTTAAAAGTCATTCCTGCTTTAGTTGGGTAGATATATGAACCTGATCCACTATATCCACCACTTGTTTCTAAAAATTTGAAACTTCCTTCATATTTTTGACCAACAACTAAAGTTAGTTTCGCCGTCTCATAACCACCGTAACAATTTATGGTCCCCGATTTATAGACACCACTATTATCAAAGATAAGTTTGTAAACTGTTCTAATCGTACCGTTTTCTGTGCCAACATGGTCTCTTACAATCTCTCCCTCAATAATAGTATTATCAGCATTTTTTGATACAGTTGGCTGATTGATACCGAGTTGAGCAACATCTCCTTGATTATGTCCATCTGCTGAATGTGAATATTGCGAAAATGCTTCAACAGTAACATCAGATATTGCCTTCTCACTAGACGTATCAGCATGTGCAATCATCATATGAGATAATGAACCACCACTAGTTACTAATACAACACCACCTGTTGCTAGTGCTGTAACCATTAAACCAGCACAAAGCCATTTTTTCCCTGACTTCCATTGACGAAATCGTGTTTTGGTAGTTTCAGGAATCATTTTTTCTTTGTATTTTTTCAAAGAATCCCCTTTCTGAGATAAAAAAAAGAGAAATCAATAACGATTTCTCCTAGTTTAGTTTTTCGACTTTTCGGTCAATATTTACTTACACTTACTTATATTTATCAAAATAAGAAGGATCTGTTACTTTTTTAGCTCCAGTCGGTACTTCATATTCATGACCATCGGGCGCAATATAATTACCTGTCCCACCTTGTGGTTGTGGTTGTTGAGTGACTGTTGCTTGTGCCTGTTCGGCTTGAGCTTGTTGAGTAGCGATTGCTTGCGCTTGTTGAGCGGCCACTGCTTGAGCTTGTGCCTGTTCTTCTTGAGCTTTATAAGCTTCTGCCTTAGCTTTGGCATCGTTATCAGCCTTTTGTTTAGCTTCCGTATCAGCCTTAAGTTTGGCTTGTTTCTCAGCTTCTAACTTAGCTTTGGCTTCACTTTCAGCCCTTAATGCTTTTGCCTTAGCTTCCTTGTCAGCTTTTAAGTGCTTATCAAGATTAGCTTTTTTATTAGCTTTGACTATTTTAGCTTCACTCTCAGCTAAAACTTTTTCATTGTGACGATTGACTGCGAGAGCAGTACCGCCACCAATTAATAACAAAATAATTGCCCCAGTCGCAACTCTCTGTTTTAAAGTTGTTTGTTTGATCTTTTCTACTAAATTCTTCATAATTTTTATCCGTTCTAAGCAATAATCGCTATTAACCTATACCCCCCATTATACCATATACAACAAGGGTTTACAGCATTTTCAACACTTTGATATTGTTGTTTTTCACTCCTTTAACCATACTTAACACCCACTAATTTCATAATAATCACTTTCTACATTTATGGAATAAAGCGACTAACAATAATCAAAGAACCCAATACCATTAATTCTTCTTTTGATAAATCATATAATTCATAATGATCATAAATACTTTTTGTAGATT
>SAAR01000348.1 GCA_009916335.1 Erysipelotrichia bacterium
GAGGCGAAGTGCAAATTTAGCCATATAAAATTCTTTTAAAGACCTAAATAAAGAGCTTATCTTTAAAAATATATGTCAATTTCTGGACTTCGTTTGACATATCCCACAAGAAGCTAATTTTATCTGCTTCATGTCTTAATAAATATTCAGGTCTTTTAATATGATTTTCCCAGAAGCCCTCTGAAATCACAATATTTGTATCTTCAAAGATGAAAGCATGATTATTATTTTCATCTATAGTTTCTTGATATATAGCTAATAATTCCTCTTCACCTGCTACATGCACTAATTGATTTGAAAGCATCAATTCTTCTTTTTTTGTCAAATATTCAATAAAATCATTTACTGTATTTAATTCTCTCATCAATATTTCTAAACTTGTTTCATTGAGTATATGTATATAGCCTTTTTGAGAATTTATATGCCCTACACAAAAAGGGTTATCATAATGCTCATTATCTTTTACATTAGAATTAATGCTTAATGTCCCACTACCACCAATTAAATTTTTCATAGATTCTCCAGATAAAGGAGTAACTATAATTCTGTGAATAATTAAATTATTTGCATTAGGAAATTGAAGAGGGAACTTGTTTTTACATTTGGAATCAAGAAAAATTCTATCTGGATAAGTTTTAATCCAATTTTCTGCACCATAAATTTGAGAAGCAGATTTATGGATTGCTTTTTTATACCATCTCCTCCAGTCAATTTCAAGTCTACCAGTGTCTTTGTATTCTATTGATTTATCAGAAAAAATCAATACATGATTTCCAAATAAAACAAGTAAATCACAAAGCTCTTTTCCATCGCCATCATTTTTTTTCCCTTCATCTGTATAGGGGTTGGGATAAGACCACAAAGACAAAAAAGATAGTTCTCCAAAGTGTGCAAGTACTTTTTCAGTTGGTGTGCTACCTGCAGATTTAATAATCAACATAGTTTCCCCTTTAATTTACAGACTTACGCATTAACAGCATTATACTACCTTATAAAAAGATACGCAGGCAACATACGTAAAACTCGAAAGAATATATTCTAAATTTGAAATTTACTTCTTAGGAGAATTACAAATGAAGAATCACACAACAATGTGCATTATCATCCGATGCACCGCTTTAGCGATTATCGCCATCATGTCCGCTCGCCAAACTTTGAGCCATCACTCTAAAAAGATCGAATCATGATAGAGCTTTTAAATCAAGGCGATGTAAGCCAAATTATGAACCCTGCATTAAAAGAATATGCCACTTACTCATTCGAGAGACTGCCTAGTGATTTCATCTATCCAGATTACGGCTACTTCGTCATCATTGAACACTTCGATGAACTTCTCCAAAACCCTCTTCCCTTTTCAAAATGTAAACTCCCATCTTTTAATGAGGGTTTATTAGATTACATTGAATTGGTTGAGCAAAAGAAAGATGTCTTGGAAGTTGTAATTTTGGCAGATAACGATTTTGGGGTGAGCTTGATACTTGAGTCTAAGATCGTTCCAAAAGAGATTTTAGACAAGCTACTTCACTATCAACTTTAGTCAAAAAGTGGCTTGTTTGGCACATAAAAGGCTCAAGATTTGGCACTCTCAAAGATGAAAAGCGTTGCAAAGTCTTATGTAATAGGCGTTTTAAAGAAGTGAACCGTCGGCTATCAAGGTCGATAGTTCACTTCTTTATTGGTTCACTAAGAACACGGGGGGATATAAGTGCTTATTTTTTTTCTCGAGTTGTAATTGACACCCTCTTCTCTAATCCATCATCTATAATTTTAATCTTTCTTTTGGCTTTGTTAATAGCTATTTCCGTTTTATTTTCACTCCTGCTGCATAGCTTCTTAGATATCATAGTAACTTCAATTTTTCGCATGGGTACTAGGTGTCTAATTACAGCATAAGGACACCCATATAAAAGAGCTACTTCAACAATATCTTTCTTTGAGCTATTGCTAGGCACTTCCAAATGTTTTTTGAGAAATTCATCAATGGGTATGATGAAAATGGATTTATCCCAATGTGTTGCAACGATTCTATTAATAAGAGCCCGAGGAAAATGGGTAATTACATGGATATCTCTATTGGAAAACCCCTTATTCCTTAAAGAGCTAATCGCCTTAGTGATTAAAGGGATTACAACATCATCAGAGGATTTCCCATTATCATGAAATGGTTTTCTTCTGTGCTTTCGCTTAGTATATGTTTCATCATTAAATGGCTCGTTCCTACAATGAAAGCACGTATAAGTATCTATAGCAGAATCGTATTTAAAGTAATGAGGTAATTTAGCATTTTCTGCGTATATGCAAAGGGCATAACAATAAGGACAAAAATATATTTTTTTACGTTCTTCTCTAATAATTTCATCTTTTTTGATGAAATTTCTCTCAATTATTATCATGACACCCCTTTTTTTTACAAAATCATTATAACACATTCTAGCCAATTGGTTCCCACGTCTCTTTAACTCTTCATTTGGGCTTCTGCGAGGTAAAAATGACTCCCTAAAATAAGACTTAAAAATCAATTTGTTGCAATGATTTTGTAGGTAAATTTTCACTCAAGAAGCTCAAAAATGACCTTCTAAAATTCAATACGAGGAGACTGCAAATGTCTAAAAAAAGTAATGGTGCGAAAGTAACCATACCAGAGGGACTCAGTTTTAACAAGGGAAACATTTCCCACGTTATCAATGTTGATAAGTATAGCCGAGAAGCTAAAGAGGTTTTCGTAATTGAGGTGCCAACAACAGGCGAGAAGCATCGTATAAAAAAGGAGAGCATGTTAGAGATTGCTAAAGAGAGCCAAAAGGCAGACGCATTCAATTACTTATTGGGTGATGGCTATGAAGGCTCAAAAGACATAGCAGCGAGTGCTGGAAAAGCACTGAAAATTGTTAAAGCCGATGAGTGTTATCACTTCATCGTCTTTACAGGGGAAGTTGGGAAAAGCTTTGACACAAAGAAAGTCCTTAACAAAACGTATATTGAGCTTGAGAGAGGTGTTCTTGATGCTCTCTTTACGTTCTTAATCGAAGATGACAGGGTTAAAGAAGCAAAGAAAGCAGATAAAAAAGCTCAACGTACAACGTTGGAGCTAAACTGATGAAAGCAAAAGACCTACCAGTGATTAACTGGCTAACAGACTTCGCAGATGGGGACATTCCATCTGGAAGTGGCACAGGTAAGAAAATCATCCTGATTGGCTTTGACACCGAGTATCAAAGTAACTTTACTGTGAACAATAACCTGTGCCTTTCGTATCAGTATGCGCTTTATAGCCTCTTCGATGGCACCTATAAATCGGGAATTCTCTTTCCCGATCTCAACAAAAACGAACGTTTCAGTTGGAGCGAATTTACAAATAAAGTGTTTAAAGAAGCCCATATTCTGCCCTCACAGCTAGCAGGGTATCGCATCATTTTTATCGCCCACTACTTCAG
>SAAR01000032.1 GCA_009916335.1 Erysipelotrichia bacterium
GTATAAAAAATTAGTATACGTTGAAGTAGAGCGATCTTCCATGATAATGCGTGTCGATGCAATGCCTTGTTTGATTAAATACATTTTCATTGCCATTGCCTCACTCATCGTTTCATTTGCTCCTTGTCCCCCTGATACAACAATTTGTACCTCAGGATATCTTTGTGCATAATAAAGTGCTTGTTTTAATCTTCGCTTTAAAGCACTGCTAATTTGATCCCCATACAAACCAGCTCCTAATACAATCATCACATCACAAGCAACATCATCACGTTTTCTACCATAAAAATAAATGAATCCTTCAAGGAATAGCTCACATATGAGCAATGCAACTAAGCTATAAACAATCATCTCTATCCTCCTGTGTGATACCATTATACACAATATGTGTAAAAATTAGAATGAATGACACTTTCTTTTCTTGCCCTTTTACTAACAACAATCAATAGTCATATATTTCTAGCAACAACCAAGATAAAAAACACATATCAAAAAAGATATGTGCTTTCTAGTTTATTCATTAATAAATTTTTTGATGACATCAAGACGAGCGACTGTATCATCATATCCTAACTGAAACCAAGGTGCTAATTTTTCACGATCATTTGTATAACGTGAAATACCATAATCAGCACTTGGGCGTAACACTAAAGCTTTTCCTTCTTTTTCTAACGCTTTTACTTTTGCCCATTGCTTTTCATAATTTAAATGTCTAACTTTTAAATCACGAGCCACATGAGGATAGTTACGATATAATATCTTCGCTAAAAAAATCTGCCAATTAGGTGCTGGTTTTCTAACATAATTTTCTTCCTTCGTAGAAATAAAAATATGTTTATCATTGCCTGCACGAATGCTTTGTTCAATCGAAATCATATCGACTAAACCAGCGTCCATATACATCTTCCCATGAAATTGATAAGGTTTCGCCAACATCAATAAAGCACACGCTGCTTTGACTAATGTTTGTTTTTCATCTAAATAGTCCTTAGAAAAATATTCTACCTTTCCTGCTTCAATATCATATAACCCTATATCTAGCTTTGTATCACTTTCATAAAACGCTTTATAATCTAGTGGTGCATGTTCTTCAATATAACGACATGTTTCTTCAATACCAAATAAACCATGCTCTTTAAGTAAAGGACGCCAACCGATTGCCCCTGGATTCGATGCAGAACCGATTCCTGTTACAGCAAAACGTTCACTTTGTCTGGATACATAAGGTAATAAATTTTCTGCTCCTGCACTAATTCCTACACAATAAGGAAACAATAAATCATGATCGACGAGTGCTTTTAATGCTCCTGATGTATACGCACCTTTCGTACCTCCACCTTCACATATCAAACCTATTTTATGTTTCATCTTTTCACCTCAACATTAAACATTATACAAATTTTAATTAAAAATACAATAAATTTTACATTAATGGTGCTAAAAGATTTAAAACAGCACGAATCATACGCACTGGTAATTTCACTTTCATACAATCATTATATGTAATTTCTTGTGATATTTTTATCGTTTTTAAATAATCTTCTTTGACAGATTGTATTAAAGAACTCTTATAAAACCAGACACCACACTCATAATGCAAATAGTAACTTCGATAATCCATATTTGTCGTTCCTACAATCGCATACTTATCATCGGCGACAAATGTTTTCGCATGGACAAACCCTGGTGTATATTCATAAATTCTAACACCATGTTTAGTAAGTTCTGTATAGTTATGTCTTGTGAGTGCAAAAACGTACCATTTATCAGGAATATGTGGTACTAAAATACGCACATCGACACCGTTTTTACTAGCTAAAATCAAACTTGTTTTCGTTTCCTGATCTAATACTAGATAAGGAGTCGTAATATAAATATAATCACTTGCATTGTTGATGATATTAATATGTGTTGATTCTCCTACATTTTCATCATCTGTTGGGGAATCGGAAAAAGGCTGTACATACCCATCGGATTCAATATGATCGAAACTATGACTCGGTAAACGAAATTTATTATAATCATCTTTATTTTGTCTCTTTTCATCAAAGTTCCAAAACTGTAAGAACATCAAAGTGAAACTCCATACACCTTCTCCTTCAATTAAACAACCACAATCCTTCCAATGACCAAAACGATTAATTTTATTAATATATTCATCGGCAATATTAATACCACCTGTCATCGCCACTCGTCCATCGACAACTAATATTTTACGGTGATCACGATTATTCATCTGTATGGCTAATTTTGGTTTAATCGGATTAAAGACTTTTGTTTTAATTCCCATCTCATTTAATGTTAAGTGATACTCTGGTTCAAAGGTTGTAATCGTACCAAAATCATCATATATTAAACGGACATCAACTCCCTCTTCTACCTTTTGTTTTAAAATATCTAAAATTGTTGTCCACATATAACCATAATCAATGATAAAAAACTCCATGAAGATAAATGACTTTGCACTTCTCAATTGTTTAATCATCTCTTCAAACTGTTCTTCCCCAATGGAAAAAAACTTTGTACTTGTATGTTTATAAATAGGAAACTGACTCGCATTAGAAATATATCGTGATTGCTTTAATGCATTCGCATCATTTTCTTTCAAATCTTTTAATATTTCAACTTCTTTATCTAAATAACGATTCATCGTTTTTGCTAATTCACTATCCCGTACACGCAATGCCTTAGGCACTTTTTTAGCACCAAAGACAAAGTACATCAAACAGCCAAGTACAGGAGATACTAAAATTAACATAATCCATGTTAAACGATAGGTTGGATTATCTGGTCTAGCTGCAATATAAATCGCTAAAATAATAGACAATGTTCTAAAGAAATTATTAACAGGTATACTATATTCATTTAAAAGCATTGCAGGAAGCATCAAAATAGCAAACTGTGCAATAATTAACACTGCCACAATAAACAGTTTATTCGATAATAATTTGAACAGTTTCTTCAACATAATTCTTCCTCCTGTTTCTATTTTAAATAATTGAGCAACAATTGTTTTACATCATCTAAAATCGCTTCCTCATAGCTTACATCTTTACTTGTACATAAGCCTTTTACTACCAACTCATTATTGAGTAATTCCCCACTACTAATCATCATCGCATTATCTAAATGATCCATCGGTAATTGCATACAAGCAGTATGATCCAATACTCTTTGTTCTACTGGATAAGTACCTTTGTGTTTCTTAATCATGTCCAAGACTTCTTTACGTTTTTCTTTACGATAGGCAATACTGATGCGATCTCCTTTACCAATACAATATAAAATAATTTTATTCGGTTTACGATTAATGGAATGTAAAAACTGTTCTAATGCTTCACTCCCTTGCATCTTTAATGTATTCGCATCACTAAAGACAAACGCTACTTCTTTTCGAGAAGATGCACTTAAACTTTCTGCCACCTCATATGCTAACGCAATAGAAGTATCTACACGAACTGCATTGTGTGCATTGGCAAACCCTCTAAAAATCATCTGCATTAAAAAGGCTAAGTAGACTAATGCAATTATAAAAATTACATTTTGTGCCTTAATGGCAAACATATTTGGCAATACATAAACAATCGCTAATAAAATAACATAGGCGATAATTAATGGCATATAATAGGGAACAAAGTTTTTCTTCATCGCCATATCCCCATTTTGTGCGTAAAACTTATAGTTAGGCCATAACACTTTCTTAGGTGTATCATACGGTACAACAATTATATTTTTGGCAGTTTTAAAATTACCAATCAAAATATTGTGTACTTTTTTCATTCCTACTTTTCGTGTATCTACCATTCCCTTATAACCTAATGGTTCATAATCATGAATCAATTGTTCTGCGTATGCTAATTTACTACGTTTATTAAAACGTATTTTTTGTTTCATATATTTTTCAAGATTTTCTTTTTTCATTGTATCCTCCAAAATAATAGTATCATTATACAACAAAATATACTTGAAGTAAAAAATATCCAGTGATTTTTTAATAATTTGTAAGCTTTCAACAGCTAAATTTAAGCAAATAAAAAAGTGCCATTTTGACACTTACTTTACAAATCTTTATACCAACACTTCTTTAATAACAGATACTTTGGCAATTGATGGACTTTTTACAATCACTTTCCATACAGCGACAGCAATCGCAAAATCAACACAACTGTGTACTAGTGTACCAAAACCTACTAGTACCATAACATTGTACATAAAGGTTGTTGTGATACCATAGAAAACAGTAGAAACAATCACTTCCCCTACTGCATGAATCACACCAGTAAACAAAGCAAATAAAATTAATGAACTTAATTTTTTCATTGTTTCTGGTTTTTTCTTTAAGATGATAGCCCCAATCATTACAAAGATTACTTGTGATAAGGCACGCATAACAACCACCAATGGAAATCCACCTAAGAAGAAACCGATCGTTGCCCCTAATTCAACGCTTAAAGCGACAGAAGGTGAGATAAACATCGCAATGATAATTGCCACATGAGATGCTAGTGTAAACGATGCTGGTTCCATGATTACCTTTAATGGTGAAAACATTGGAATTAAAATGGCAATTGCCATCAACATTGCAGATAAAGCCATTTGATATACATTTTTATTTGTCATAATTCATTCTCCCTTATAATATATACATGTGTCATGACACATGTATATATTATAGTGATTGCATCTATGCTTGTCAATAAAAAAAGCGATGAGTGATATACTTATCATTCACAGCGTTTACAGTCGTTCATTATTTTGTTTTCTTGTAATTAAGTGCTTTTATAAAAGCATCATTATCTTTTAAAGAAACATAAAAATCTTGATCTTTTGTAACAATATAAATACGATCTAGTGAATTTGCACTAGCAGCAATAGGATTGTTGCTTTTTTCAATCCTTATAATATCGCTTAACATGATTTTTTCTTTTGAAAAACCATAATAAAAGATAAAATAATCATCATATAATTCAATCCGATTTCTTCCCATCACTGGTATCCAAATCAAATTGCAAGCATAATAAACAAGCCAAAACAAAATTGCCCATGGATTAGATATAAGTATCGAATCAGGGTTAAAAAAACAAATGATAATCGGCACTAAATTAAACAGTGCAAAAATGATAATTAACCAGATCGCATTTTTACCAATATACGTTTCCATCACTTACCTCCTTTTTGTTAAATCATGAACAAAATACTATTTAGCATTGAATATACTCAATCAATCCCTACAAATAACTAGGATCACACCAATCACACACTTGTCCAACTGCACTCATTAACGCTTTCTCCCATACTTCATAATCACAAGCGTCTTTTTTTGCCACGACCTTTTGCAACATCTTACATAGCGTGCGATCTTTAAATGTCATTTTTTCTTCATTCCATGCCCCTCGACAATAGAAACAAGCAACATCTTTTAAATCTGCTTTCAAATTATGCTCTTTGACTTGTTGGAAAGCACTCTCTTCATAAGGAGAAGCCCCAACACAGAAAATACATACTTTTTTATCTTTCAGCAATGCATAATACTTCTTTAAAAAAGATAACCCTGCAATCCCTGATGCATAAATACCACCACCTAAAATGATGACATCATATTTACACACTACTTCTATTTTTGCTTTCTTAGTTTCTATACAATCAAACCCTGTTGCCGCTTGTAGCCATTGTGCATACTTTTTAGTTGCTCCATATTTTGATTGATATAAGATTATTCCTTTTTTCACAACACTTCTCCTTATGATTTTCCTTGTTTTTTACGTTTAAAATATGTTTTCGCTAAAATATCCTTTAATACCAACATCGCATCTTGTTCATTATACTGATATGTCGCTTTTAATTCATCTAGCATTTCCTCTATTTGTAAAGTGAATTTAGAAGTATCCACTTCTTTTTGATACATCAACAAAACAGGGTATTTCTTTCCCCATGCTTTACGCCAATCAATATTTTCACTCACCTTATCTGGCATACGATCAATCATTTTTTGTACTTCTTTTACATCTATATCTAACGTAGTTAACGCATTATATGAAACATGATAAATTGTTGCCATTCTTTTTACTTGCAAAGTATCTGGTAGGGTTTCATCACTTTCCCATTTTGCAATCATTTGTCTTTTAACCCCTAATCGCTCTGCCACTGTTTCTTGTGAAAGACCACTTTTCTTTCTTGCTTGCAATAAGCGATTGCCTAAACTCACCATAAACACCTCTTACCTTCTTATGATTATAGTATCACAAAAATATGAGGATCACCATAGCCACTACACAAAGAAAAAAGGGTACTACTACCCCTTACTTTTGATACAAATATCCTTTCTTATTTAATTCCTCTACGATCATTTGATATTGTGCATCATCTTTGCATATAATCGTATGCAAATGAACCCCATTACTAATCGTACTTAAATTTTTAACTTGCTGTTTTTCACATTGTTCAACAAACTGCATTGCCTCCACACGATTATGAATATGCAAAGCACCAACTAGTTCCCCATAGACAGCATGAGAAACAATCACGTTTTCTACTTCTCCACCACAATCAACAATCGTATAAAGCTCATCAAGTGTACCTTTTTCATCATGTAGACAAGCAAGTACATAGCGATTTTTATTTTCTTCCTTTTGGTATAAATACCCTCTAGGTGTAGCTATAATCGGTTTTTGTGCAGCCCTTAATAACGCTATATCCCCAACTATGATCTGTCTACTAACATGAAATTTACTCGCTAATTTACTCGCACTAATTACTTTTTCACTTTGTAAAATTTCTTGTTCAATCGCTTCTCGTCTTTGCTTTGCGTCCATTTTATCACCTGCTACTATTTTAGCATTATCCAAGGGCAATATCTAGTACCATCATTAAAGTAAAACCAAACATAAACACCATCGTTGCCACATGGGAATGTTCGTCCATATGGGCTTCTGGTATTAATTCTTCGACAACTACATAAATCATCGCCCCAGCAGAAAAGGCTAATAGCCATGGCATTAACCCATCGACAACACTCACAAAAAGAATTGCTACAAAAGCTGCAATGGGTTCAACTAAACCTGATAAGGTACCATAAATAAATGCTTTTCCATTGCTTAATCCTTCTTTTTTCATCGGTAAAGAAACAGCTGCCCCCTCTGGTATGTTTTGTAAACCAATCCCAATCGCTAAGGCAAAGGCGGCAGATAGAATGGCTGCTTCTTGACTTTGTAGTGCCAAACCAAACATTAAACCTACTGCCATACCCTCAGGAACATTATGCAAAGTAACAGCTAAAATGAGCATTGTTGTTCTTTTTAAATGAGAAGGTAAGCCTTCTGTTGTATTGGATTGAGGGTGAAGATGGGGAAGAATGCGATCCACTAAAAGTAAAAATATACCCCCTAATATAAAACTAACACTTACGGGAATCCAAGGAATCATTCCCTGTTCTTTGGCTGCGTCCATCGCTGGTAAGATTAAAGAAAAAATAGACGCACTCACCATAATCCCAGCCGCAAAAGCTAAAAAAGCACTAATAATTTTATCGTTTACCTTTTCCTTAAACAAAAAGACAGCAGCAGCTCCTAATGTTGTAGCGAAAAAAGGAATCAGTACACCAACTGTAATTTCCATATATTCTACCTCCATATCGTATAAATATATTATGATATATTACGCTCTTGAATGCAATTTTGACACCCAAAAGAAAAAATGGTTTTCTTACAAACAGGTGAGCAAACCATTTTATCATTTTAGCGAAATTGCATCTGATACAACTTTGCATATTCTCCATTTTGTGCTAGTAACTCTTCATGGTTACCACTTTCGACAATTCCCTCTTGGTTTAATACAACAATGCGTTTCGCATTTTTAATCGTCGATAAACGATGGGCAATCACAAAAGTAGTACGATTTTTTGCCAATAACTCTAACGATTCCTGTACCACCTTTTCACTTTCATTATCCAAAGCACTCGTCGCCTCATCAAAAATCAAAATAGAGGGATCTTTTAAGAACACACGAGCAATCGAAATACGTTGTTTTTGTCCTCCTGAAAGTTTCACTCCACGCTGTCCTATATCCGTTAAATAGCCATCTTCTAAACTCATGATAAAATCATGTGCATTGGCTCTTTTCGCTGCACGAATAATATCCTCTTCACTTGCCTGTGGATTACCATATGCAATATTATCCATAATTGTACCAGCAAATAAATAAACATCTTGTTGAACAATACCAATATGGCTGCGTAAAGAAGATAATTGAATATTGCGAATATCTTTACCATCAATACTAATTTTACCATCACTCACATCGTAGAAACGAGGAATCAAGGAACATAATGTTGTTTTCCCAGCACCACTTTGTCCTACTAATGCAACATAATCCCCTGCTTTTACTTCTAAATTAATATGTGATAAAACTTCTTCCAACGTATCATCATAGCGAAAACTTACATCTTCAAAACGAACATTTCCTTCTACTTGCTTAAGTGCAACTGCCCCTTTTCGATCTTTAATATCAGGGTTAATCTCCAACAATTCCATATAGCGTTCAAAACCACTTACCCCTTCTTGAAATTGTTCAGTAAAGTTAATCAGTTTCTTAATTGGCTCTGTTAAATTACCAATATACAATAAGAAAGCAATTAAATCTCCTGCATTTAATACTTGTTTAGAGATTAATAAACTTCCCCCGACAATTACCACAATCGTAATAAAACTAATAAACGCACTTAATCCTGAATGGAATCTACCCATCTTATGATAGGAGTTACGCTTTGTATCTAACCATTGATTATTTTCACGCTTAAAACGGTGTAACTCTTCATGCTCATTGGCAAAAGATTTTACAACTCGAATTCCTGATAAACTATCTTCAATACGAGCATTAATATCCCCAATTTTTTTCTTGTTTGCCTTAAATGCTTTTTTCATCTGACGATTATAATAAATAGCAAAAATAACCATAAAAGGAATAATTGCAAATACAATTAAAGTTAGTGGTACATTTACTGTCAATAAAATAATAAAAGCACCTACTATTTTAATAATGGAAATAACAATATCCTCTGGTCCATGATGATATAACTCTGTTAATGAGAATAAATCATTAGTAAGACGTGTCATCAACTGTCCTACTTTTTGATTATCATAAAAATTAAAACTTAACTTTTGATAATGTTTAAATAATTCATTACGCATATCTGCTTCCATATGTGCTCCCATTACATGTCCTTGATAAGCCACAAAATAGTTACAGAAATATTCAATCACCACTAACACTAACATAAAACCACCTAACGCTAAAATGGTTTCCATCTGTGTTGATATTTCCTGTTGCAATACCTCATTGGTAATGTAGCGTGTGATTAAAGGAAAAACAAGTGAGATTGCTGCGGCTAATAACGCACAAAGCATATCTTTAATAAATAAACGTTTATATGGTTTATAATAACTTAAAAATTTAGTAATTCTTTTTTTATTCATATTGAACCCCCTACTGCATGTATACCATTATAGTCAAAATAAAAAGTGAACACAACGAATATACAACGAAAAAAATAAATAAAGCAAAAAATAAAGAGCCTTGCGACTCTTTACCATTTATTTTTTTAAAAAGGGAGAATGTATGAAGTATTATTGTTAAGGGAATACTTCTAGCAAACCTATTATCCGTTTGCTTGGCTATATAATAAACAATTCCTATCAACATAGTATAAAATTCCAATGTTAAATTATGTGATTTACATCATTTCTTTTATTCTACTGTATCATAACTACTTGCATACAAAATAAAAAGCCCTATTGGACTTTCTATTTATCTATTTATTTAAAGGGAGAATATAAGAAGTATTTTATTAGGGGATACTTCTAGCAAACGATTATCTGTTTGCTTGTCTATAGCATACTGCACTCCTATCAACAAACTATAAAATAAGCGTGTTAAATAATGTGAATATTTTATGTAAAGGAGCTTTCCCCTTTTTATTAGCATTAAAATAAAAAGTCCTAAGGACTTTTTACTTGTAATATTTTTAAAAAGGGAGAATGTATGAAGTATTTTCATTAAGGGAATACTTCTAGCAAACCATAATTTGTTTGCTTATCTGTATACTACTTTATTCCTATCTATAAACTATAAAATAATCATGTTAAATAATGTGATATACTTTTTCTTGATTTAGTGTAAAATTAGATTATAATAACTTTATCGAAAGGAGTGATGATATGATACTAATCTATACTTCTTTTGGTTGCACTTCTGCAACCAAGGCAAAACAATGGCTTGATGAAAAAAAACTACCTTATGTAGAAAAAAACATTCAAAATACACTTTTAAACAAAGATGAAATTAAATATATTTTAACAAGATGCCCAAATGGAACAGAGGATATAATTTCTAAACGTTCTAAAGCATACCAATGCTTAAATCATAAACTTGATGATTTATCTATTAATGACTTAGTTGATTTTATTCAAAAGAATCCAACGATTCTAAAGCGACCTATCATTATTAATGAAGATCATTTCGTTGTTGGTTTTGATGATGATGAGATTACTTCTTTTGCCCCTGGACATTTGCGTAAGTTTGGTTTTAAAAGTTGTTGCAAAGAAGATTGTGAACATTATCAAGAATGCCAATGTGAAGAAAAAGAGGTATTAAATTAACTAATAAAAAAATATCTTCAGTAAATGAAGATGTTTTTTTATTAGTTAAGGATTCAAGACAAGAATTAACAATAATGAAATGGTTAAAAATACACATAATCCCATCTTTTTAGAGGCACTTTTTATTTTATTATCACTACGATCTTGTTTTGCCTCAATAAACATACAATAGATAAAAGAAGCCGTAGCTAAATACATTGCAATATTATAAGGAATTATACGAAAAACAGCCCATGCACAAATACAAAGCACACCTGTACCATAGATTATTATTCTTTTTATTAAAAAATCATCCTTCATTTTTTCCTCTCTCCTCTAATGTACCTATTATACCATGTTTTTTCTTTTACATTCTTAACTCTTACAAAAAAATATACTTTTGCATTCTAACTGTTAGTATAGCACAATTCTTACAAATTTTAATGCTTATAAGCCTTATATTCATCATGGCTTATCTTTTTTGATTTGCATAGGATAAACAAAGGAGGTTACAATGAAAAAACAACTTTGTACCATTGCCTTATTATCCTCTTTACTCTTTCTTCCTATTGATATAGAAGCAGAGGAAGAAGGCATTGATGTCAGTGAATGGCAAGGTTCTATCAATTTTAATGAAGTTAGAAAAGCTGGTATTAGTAGTGTCTATATTAAAGCAACAGAAGGCTTTGATTATTACGATCCCTACTATCGTACAAATTATGAAAATGCCAAAGCGAATGGAATGAATGTTGGTTTTTACCACTATTTAACTGCACAAAACAGTGAAGAAGCCTATGAACAAGCTAATTTTTTTGTATCAGCAATCAGTGGATTAAATGTAGAAATGAAGTTTGCCTTAGATTATGAACAATTTTATAATCTCGATAAAAATACAATTAGCGACATTGCCTTAACATTTATGAATCGAGTTAGTGAATTAACTAATAAAGAATGTGTTTTATATGCTAGTGCTTATTATGCCAATAACAATTTTAATGAAGAAGTAAACCAATATGCTTTATGGGTTGCTGAATGGGGTGTTAGTACCCCTTCTTTAAGTGGTGCTTGGGACACATATGCAGGCTGGCAGTACAGCGATAAAGGCTTAGTGCAAGGCATTTCTACCTATGTCGATCGTGATTTGTTTCAAACCGATATTTTCTTAGAAGAAAGTTTTGTTGTTCCTGATTATACACATAGTGCAAGCAATACAAATGATACGATTACTATTAGGGTAGAAAGTGGTGATACTTTATGGGGAATTGCTAGAGAATATCATACTACGGTCGCAAGTATTGTTTCATTAAACAACATTGCCAATCCAAATTTAATTTATCCAGGACAACAATTAACAATCTATCAAATACAAAAACGCAATTCTTATATAGCCCCTGCTAGCAGTACCTCTTACTATCGTGTACAAGCAGGTGATACACTATCTGAAATTGCCTTGCGTTTTCATACAAGCGTAGATCAACTAGTAAAACTAAACAATATCGCTAATCCTAATTTCATCTATGTAGGACAAGTATTATTACTAACAAATACACAAACACCTTCAACATCTACCTTTACCTATACGATTGTCTATGGCGATACTTTATCAGAAATCGCATTACGTTATGGAACAAGCGTACAAACCTTAGCTTTTATTAATGCAATTAGTAATCCTAATATTATCTATGCAGGAGAAAGCATTCAGATTCCATTTGTTCAATAAACAAAAATGTATCAAAGACATTTCCTTTGATACATTTTTTATAGATTATTTATTTAGTTTTGCGGCTTTACTAAACAACAAATAACCAATCACAAACAAAACGGCGATGATGGCAACCCCTGCATTAGCAATATTTGTCATTTGTGCTACAATCCCAACTAATGTTGTACCGATAAAAGATGCCCCTTTTCCACAAATATCATAAATACCGAAATACTCCCCTGCTTTATCCGCAGGAATAATTTTTGCAAAGTAAGAACGTGATAATGCTTGAATGGCACCTTGAAACATTCCCACCATGACTGCCAATAACCAAAATTCCCATTGTTTATCTAATTGAATAGCAAACAATGCAATTCCTGTATAGGCAAGAATACAGATTTTAATTAATTTATCTGTATCATATTTTTTAGAGCATTTAGAAAAGATTAATGCACAAGGGAAAGCAACAATTTGCGTTACTAATAGGGCTAATAATAAGCCTGTTGAATCTAATCCTAATGCACTTCCATAGGCAGTAGCCATTTCAATAATCGTGTATACACCATCAATGAAAAAGAAGAAAGCCAATAAATACATGAAAATATTTTTTTGTTGTTTAATATCCTTTAATGTATTGACTAATCGTTTAAAGCTATTTCCAATAGGACGATCTACTTTTTCTACATAATGAAGCTGTTCATAGTTTTTCATTAACGGAATCGTTACAACAAACCACCATAGTGCATTTAAAAGAAATGCTATCATCATTGCCATTGACATGCTAATGCCCATTTTATCATTATTTAAAACAATGAATAATGAAATAACAAAAGGAATACAGCTACCAATATATCCCCATGCATACCCATGAGAAGATACACGATCCATTTTTTCTGGTGTCGTTACATCATGCAACATAGCATCATAAAAAATCAAACTAGAAGAATAGCCTACTTTCGCTATTACAAATACACAAAGAAAGACAATCCATGAAGTAGGCATAGATAAAGCAGCACAGCCTAATACTCCTATCATCATGCTCAATGTAAATAATGGTTTTTTAAATCCTTTTGTATCGGCAATCGTACCTAATACTGGCCCAATCAAAGCCACAATAATGGTTGAAACAGAGGCTGCATATCCCCAATAAGCAAGTGAGTCTACGCTATCAATCCCTGCTTGACTTGTTAGATAATTAAAATAAATCGGTAAAATTGTCGATACCAACAAAATAAATGCCGAGTTTCCTACATCATATAATATCCAATATTTTTCTAACTTCGTTAATTTCGTGTTTTCCATATAATCCCCTTCTACTATTCAAAAGTGCGGTTAAAACGATCATCTAATCTTGTATGCTTTGTTAATGTCGTATCAAAAGATGCTATCATCTTTACAGCCACTGCAATTGCTTTATCAAATCTATGTAATAATCCTTCATTACTTTCATAACATTTAAGATTATCCTTTTTTTGATTCATCAAACCTTTTAAATAAGCATGTTTCCCACTCATCTTCATGATTGTATTAATAGAAGCATGCTTAATTGCCCCTGGTGCAGTAAACAACTTTTTAATCAATTTTAAATCCATTAAAGATTTTTTGACAGTTAAGGCATCAAAACCTGGATAAAAAGGATAAATGGCTTGTGCTGTTTCATCATCGCTAGGAACTAACTTTGCCATTTCAAAACCGATTGGATCTTCTCCATCAAGCTTTAACAGTTTCTTTTCAAATTCTTCCTCAATTTCTAAATGCTGTACCCCACTCACTTGAATCATTTCCTCCACATAAGGATGGCATTCACTATCTAGTATATAATGACAAATGACTCCTAATAAATAGGCATACTCTTTACTATCTCTGCCTTTCTTATCAATGACTTCTAACGCATGAAGAAAGAAAGGTCTTGCAGATTGTGCATGTAGTTTATTCCCATACTCATTTACCTTATTTTTCTTATACGCTTTATAAAAGAAGAAAATATCAGGCCCTTGTAGCCCTATCGCAAACTGAGCATAATTTTTTTCAATCAGTTCTTTTATATCACTATTTAATCTTTCATATACTTTTTTACCAAAACGATGGTGTGCATAAAATGCAGGCATAATATCACTTCCTATTTCTTTTCATACATTAACTATAAAATTATATCTACTAATTGTAAATGGTTTATGTTCAACTTGTTAAAAAAACGTAAACTAAACAAAAAGCACAAACGTGCCTTTTACTCTGTAATACCCATTTCTTTTTCTAAAAAATCATCATAACCACAACGGCGATCAATCAATGTACCATCTTCTTTAATCATAATGATACGATTGGCAATGGTTTGAATAAATTGGTGGTCATGAGAAGTGAATAACATTTCTCCTTTATAAGCGATTAACCCATTGTTTAATGCTGTAATTGCCTCTAAATCTAAATGATTGGTTGGATCATCTAACATTAAAAAGTTAGGTGCTTCTAGCATTGCTTTACTTAACATACAACGTGCTTTCTCTCCACCAGATAAGACGTTTACTTTCTTTAATGCTTCTTCTCCTGAAAATAACATTCTACCCAAGAATCCACGAATAAAAGCAGGATCTTCAATATCAGTATAACGAGATAACCATGTACAAATATCATCATCACTCTCAAAATAGCGAGTATTGTCGTTTGGTACATAAGATGGACTAATCGTCTGCCCAAATGTAACACTACCTTCATCAGCAACTAATTCATTATTAATAATTTTTAATAGTGTTGTACATTTTAGTGGATCACCGACAAGAGCCACTTTATCCCCTTTCATAATATTAATATTAACCTTATGCAACAGCACTTCTCCATCAATACACTTGCATACATCTTCGACAAATAAAATCTGTTTTCCCGATTCTCTTTCTGCTTTAAAATCAATAAACGGGTATCTTCTTGTTGATGGTTTAAGTTCATCAAGAACAATTTTATCTAACGTTTTCTTTCGTGATGTCGCTTGTTTTGATTTTGATGCATTCGCCGCAAAACGTGCAATAAATGCTTCTAATTCTTTCATCTTATCTTCTTTTTTACGATTTGCATCTTTCATCTGTTTCGCTAACAATTGACTTGATTCATACCAAAAATCATAGTTTCCTGCATAAATTTTAATGCTTCCATAATCAACATCAGCAATATGCGTACATACTTTATTTAAGAAATGACGATCATGAGAAACAACAATGATTGTCTGTTCATAATTAATTAAAAAGTTTTCTAGCCATGCGATTGCCTTTAAATCTAAGTTATTGGTTGGTTCATCTAAAAGCAAGGTATCAGGTCTACCAAATAAAGCTTGTGCTAGTAACACTTTCACTTTTTCACTTCCTGTTAATTCTTTCATTAACTTATCATGTAATTCACTATCAATTCCTAGCCCATTTAATAAGATGGCCGCATCACTTTCTGCATTCCAGCCGTCCATTTCAGCAAACTCAGCCTCTAATAATCCTGCTCTTTCGCCATCTTCATCATTAAAATCTGCTTTTGCATATAAAGCATCTTTTTCTTTCATAATAGCATACAATTTTTCATTCCCCATGATCACTGTATCCATAACACTGTTTTCATCATAGGCAAAATGATCTTGCTTTAAAGTGAACAGCGTTTCATGTGCACCCATATAAACCTCGCCTGTATCTGCTTTTAACTCACCACTCAATACCTTTAGAAAAGTACTTTTCCCTGCTCCATTGGCACCGATTAAACCATAACAATTCCCATTTGTAAATTTTATATTCACATCTTTATATAATGTTCTTTGTCCAAATCTTACACTCACATTATTTGTTGCAATCATAAACTTCCTCCTAAATACAATATGTGCATTATACCATGAGTGATAATTATAAGCATAGAAAAAGTTATGTATCTTTTTAGAAAGAAAAAGAAAACTGCAAAGATCGATTTCTCTACTTTTGCAGTTTCATACACTTGTGATTGTATACTTCTATTTATCCAGCAATCCAACCACCATCAACAACTAATACATCACCGTTAACATAACTAGATTCATCACTTGCTAAATACAAAGCAGCATTAGCAATATCTTCACATTCTCCCATTTCAGGAGCCGTAGCCATCACTAATTTAGTACGTCCATACCCTTTCATATTCGGCATACCCATACTAGATGCTATTTCGGAGTTAATTCCTCCAGGGGCAATCACATTACAGCGAATTTTATCAGGGATATACATAAACGCCGTATTTTTACTCATTGCGACTAATGCTGCTTTACTAGCTACATAAGCAGCCCCTGCTGCACTACGCATGGCACCAACAGATGCTACATTAATAATATTTCCACCATTCCCTTGTGTTAAAAAGACATTCACTGCTTTTTTCATCGCATGCATTGGTCCATATGTATTTACTTTCATCACTTGATCAAATCGTTCTTCCTCTACATCACCAATTGCTTCCATACCATCCATAATCCCAGCATTATTTACTAGTATATCTAATTTACCATTTTCTAAAATTTCAGAATACATCGAATTCAAGTGATTTCTTATTGTAGTTTCGCATGTAAGTCAACTTCCAGTACATCTTTACCACCAGATCCTGCGACAAAATAGACAGCATCAATATCTTGATCCAGTTGTTTCTCGATAGACTCTTTGCTGGCGGTAATATCCAAATCTAGCTGGCTATAGCTATCATTATCAAACAGTTTTTCTTCTTGGCTAGTCGTACCAATTACTTGGTGTTCGTCAGCTAATAGTTGCTTAACCAAGTTACTACCGACACGACCACTTGCACCAACGACTAAAATTTTCATAATCATTCCTATTTTTATAGTGTGTTTTTAGATAGTATAACAAATCGTCTTTATTCATTGGTTTTGCATAAAAATATCCTTGTACATG
>SAAR01000349.1 GCA_009916335.1 Erysipelotrichia bacterium
CCATAAAAGCTTCGAATCTCTTCACCATTTTGTATATCCCATAGTTTGATAGTTTTATAACCGCCAGAAACGATAAATTTTCCATCGGAGCTAAAGGCTATTGCATTGATAGAGTCCTTATGTCCCTCAAAGCTTCGAATCTCTTCACCACTTTGAAAATTCCATAATATAATAGTTCTATCACAGCTTCCAGAGGCTATAAGCCTTCCATCTTGGCTGATAGCTACTGAATAGACCCCGTTTGAATGCCCCTCAAAGCTTCGAATCTCTTCACCACTGTTTACATCCCATAGTTTGATGGTTTTATCACTACTGCCAGAGACTATAAATTTTCCATCTGGGCTAAAAGCTATTGCATTGATAGAGGCTGAGTGCCCCTCAAAGCTTCGTAGCTCTTGAACACTATTGGCTTCCCAAAGTATCAAGTTGCCATCCTTGCTTCCAGAAGCTATAAATTTTTCATCTAGGCTAAGGGCTACAGAGCAGATAGAATATGAGTGCCCTAAGGCAGGATAAAATCTAAAATTTTCAAAATTTTGAATCAAATCTTTACTCGTTCGATTGGCAATAAGTTTATTGGTTATGTCAATAAGACTTTTTGACTTTAAAAGAGCTAGTTTCGCGTTTTGGTTAGTTGTGGTTAGGTTGTTTTTCATACCATTAGCCTAATTTAACTTTGATGGTTGCATTTATATGGTTGCTATTCAGGTCTGAAATAAATGTTTTACTCCTATGAATAAAAAAGAAAGTTCTGTGCCCAAGTTCTTTAGCAAGTTGAATAAAATTCTTCTGGTTTATAGGTAATCCATTTTCTGTATCAAAATTATTATCACCTGTTGACAATAATTTGTAGAGTTCGGGATTCATAAAAAAACTTTCGATTTGACAATTTTCAATCTTATAAATTCCTAATATAAAATGTGGATACATACCATTTAATAGCATTATTTCTTGATGAATGTCTGGATACCACTGAATGCCTAATTTTCTTATAAAATCTGTAAACTCTTCCGTAATGATATAATCACTAGAAAAAAGATTTTTATTTAAAGCATAAAGAAAAATATATCCTTTATTGTGTTGTCTGCTGAGTGCAAACTCTTTTGCTTTATCAAATTTTTTTTCTCCATTCGTAAGTGATAAGAACGGTGAGTCACTTTTAAAAGATTTATCTCCATTATTATGCAAAAACGAAATAAATATTATTTTCAAAAAATTTAATTTACTGAGATCTAATTTTTTTATTTGTTCAATAGCAGTTGGTGAAATTTGACCAGATATGTTATGGTTCTTTTCTTTACTTTCAATGATATGGTTAACTTTTCTAGCAAGAAAAAGCACTTTCTCCAAGACTTCAGTTTTACGCTCTTCTTGAATGTGGTTTACATTATGATTCTTAGGAACAGTCATTTGAAATACATCTGCTTTTTGACCGACTACAAAAAACTTTTTCATATACTCCACATCGAAAAAAATATTATTATTTACTCGGGAATCTCCTCTTGTACACATAACAATACAAGTATTTTTTTCAAGAGTTTCTACTAAATTAAAGAAATTATTTATAACGGTCTGATTTAGAGTTACAAAAAAATTTTGGTCTTCTTGAACTGTAAAAAAATCGATAGATTTTGGATAATTGTTTTCATTTTCTATTGGACTCATACAATACTCTCACTATTTGGATTTTCTAAATATTTCTGGTAATTCTTTTTAGCCAACTCTTTTGAGGTATTTGCATAACAATAATTACACTCATGTGGACAAGTATTGTATGCTCCAATGTCTTTGCTCATGATGCATCCACAGTCCTCTCTTTGACCTTTGTCTTTGAGCGATTTTTTTATTTTTGTGACTTGCCCATCGCTAAAAAGATCAGCTTCTTTGATCTCGATACCTAAAAATTCCATCAGCTCTTTGTCGTGACTGAAAAGTTCAATCATCAGATCATCGTCGATGCATTTGTTGTGAACGATGCCGTATTTTTCTAAGTTAATTTTTTCACTACATGTACCAAGTTCTAAACCCCAGTCTTTGTTGATAAGGCTTAATCCACTGGCAAAAGCTTCCATATGCTCAGATGTCCATTCAATATAAGGAACTTGCTCTTTTTTGAGATTGCTTTGAACTTTTGAATATGAAGCAATATCTGCAAAGCTAAATACCAGTTTACATGTAAACTCTTTTAATTCATCTCCTATGACTTTAACGCGGCCAAGAAGCTCTTCAACACCAATGTCTTTTGTGAGAAGAAGCGGATCGTATCGCCATATGACTCTTTTAGATCCAACTCTTTTCGAAAGCTCTTTAAAGGTTTCTATGCGTGTGCGCACACTAGGAACTTTAGCTTCGTACTTTTCTTGGTCGTAGTCATTGAGTGAAAACTGAAAATAATAATTAGGAATGTGTTCATCTAAAAAATCAAGATGTTTCATAAAAGGCTTTGGATTTTTTGTCCAAAACACAACTACTCTGGCATTTTTAAACGAAACATAAAGGGGTTGATTGTTGAAAGGGTTTGTCCATTTGATATAACCTGCCCTCCAACGATCCACAAACCAATCTCCATAAAAAGTTGGAATGTCTGTTGAGCGACTAGCAGAAATGATAATAGGTGCTTGCGCATCCGTTTGAAGACCACTTTGAAGAACGATACTCTCTTTTTTCCATTGCATTATTTAGACTTTATGTAAAAATTTTATTTGGTTAATCATAGCTCAAATCTGCGACATTGTCACTAATCAACCATGTAACTTCTGAGTTTAATAAATCCAACTCTCCTTGGAGCTCTGGTTATAACAGTTCCAACATTATTTCTAGCATATTGCTGAGCTTCTTCTGCTGTTTCAAAGTCATATTCTTTCTCATCCAATTCAAAAAGACTCTTTTCTTTAGATGTATTAGGAGTGGTTAAAGCATATATGAACCCTCCATCTTGATAATCCACTGAAATGACTCCCAATGGTTCATTGGTAGATAGCAAGATGCGAGAAATCTCTTTTTTAAATTCACTGTTAATAGCCCTTAGCACGGATCTGGCGCCCATATTTGGATCAAATCCTATATCATTTAAAGCATTCTTGGCTTCAATGCTGATCGAAAGTGTGAAATTCTTTTTTGAGAGTTGAAAGGATAAGTCTTTTAAAAATTTATCAGTGATGTGTACAACCATCTCTTTAGTTAGCTTGTTAAATTCTAATATTTTATCGATACGGTTACGGAACTCTGGTGTTAAAAAATCTAAAATGGCAGAACCTTTATAGAGATTTTTATTTGCAAAACCAATACCATTTTGTTCATTCGCTCCTAAGTTGGATGTCATGACAATAATGGTGTTTGTAAAATCTGCCTTATTACCCTTTGTATCGGTAAGTGTCCCATAATCTAAGACCTGTAATAAAGTATTTAAAACTTTTTTGTCTGCTTTTTC
>SAAR01000350.1 GCA_009916335.1 Erysipelotrichia bacterium
CTATTGCACCCGACACGCCGATTACAGCCAAAATTACCAATACAATCGTTATCATTTTTAACTTTTTTTTCTGCTTCATCTCTGTCTCTCCCTTTCATATTACTTAATTTATACCGAAACAATATGATAGAATGAATATTTAAAATATTCATTCATAAATAAACAAAAAAATTTTATCCTCGATCACTTATCCTGATATAATATATTATTACGAATGAATGAATATAATATAAATTCATTCATAATAAAATAAAAAAATACCTCTTGTTTTTATTTTTGACAATCAGATATTGGATAAACCTTTCATGACAAATTCTGCTATATATTGCATAATCTGCGGGAAAAATTGAATTCCAATATCAGTTTTATGAATGTCGATATAAAATATAGAACTAAAAATGGCGTTTATCATCTCATCATCTATATCGGCCCTTATTTTTCCTTCTGCCTTCCATTTTCTGATTAAATCTATTCTGCCGCTATGTGTAAATTCGTCAAAACTCTCTATGCCGCCTTGTTCATAATACTGCTGCTCCAGTTTACTAAAGAGATCTTTATTGTACCATTCCTTCAGTATCAGATTCGAATTCATTTCACTAACATTTTGTGCAACCATCTTTGTAATCATAATGACGGGATCATCATCAAAATTCATGGATTCAACTAAACGCTTTTTAAGGTTTTCATTTTCTTGAATGAAAATCTTTAAGAAGAGTTCCTCTTTTGAAGAGTAGTAGTTATAAAAAGTACCTACGCCAATCCCGGCCATTTTTGCTATGTCAGAAACGTTAGTATCTTTAAAACCCTTAGAGTAGAACAACTCCCTTGCTGAATGAAAGATTTCGGTTTTTTTATCTGTCAAGTTACCTGCCTCCATTAATCAGAATGAATAAAATATTTATTCATTCATATCGTAACATTACTATAATATGCTGTCAATACTATTTTGCTAAATCTTTAAACAACTACTCGATTTTCTGTTTCATCCTCTATCCATACCGAATAAGAGGGCGGATATTTCAACCCTCCCGGATTAGCTGAATTTGGTTTTGAAACATCTGCTGTTTTATGATCTGCGCAGCCAGCAGAAAATATAATTAGATCATCTTTACTTATTCCAGCCTCATTTTGCTATTTTGATAACTTTTCATGATTATCGGTTGCTAAAAGCTTTTGAAATTCTGTATGAGATAACCCTGCCGAAATGCGTAATCTTTTGAGGGTAAATATATCATCATCTAAATGAATTCTGCCCGAATGTGTTGAAAAACCCAACTCATATCCGATATCCGGCATTAATTCTAAAGTTGTATTGTTATACATGCCGGAAGGAAAGCATAAAGCCTTTATGCTGATACCCAGATGATTTTCCAATATCCGCTTCGAATCGGCAAGTTCATTTTTCTGTTGTTCGGTGGTAAGAGTTGATAAATCCAAGTGACGAACGGTATGGCTGCCGATAGAGTTCCCGTCACGAACGAGCTCTTTCAGCTGGGTCCAATCCATTGCCTTAGGACTTACATATTTCGTAATAATAAAAAAAGTGGCGATAAAGCCATATTTATGTAATATTGGCCAGGCTACTTTATAATTATCGGCATACCCGTCATCAAAAGTTAATAAGATAGACTTTTCGGGAATTGAGATATTATTACCCAAAGCCTGATAAAATTCTTCAATGGTTAAAGTATGATAATTTTGTTGATACAGCCATTCTATCTCTTCTAAAAATTGTTTTGGCGGAACACAAAGAGAATTTCCCGGCACCGTACTGATAGAGTGATACATCAGAACGGGTATACCGCTTTCGGGGAACTTAATGATATTTGGCATATATAGTATTTCTGGCTGCTGGGCAGGAGTAGGAGGTATCACAGGGATTGAGGGAGGTATCGATGTATCATTTAAATCAATTATAGTTTGTTCTTTTAGTTCTGCGGTTGGTTGTTTAAAAAAAACAGAAATAGATAATAATATAGCGGTTGTTATCATAATGATCGAGATGGCAATAGGAACGAATTTATATTTTATTTTCATTTGATCCTCCATAACATTTAATGTAATTTTATTTTTTGGAGAATATAAGATAAATATTACAGGGAATAAATGATGGACACAGGAGTCTTTACATTACGGCCTAAATATTTCCCTATCTGGTTACAAAACCCATCATCTGAATCATTTATATGAAAAAAATTATATCATAAATGAATGATTAAAATCGATATGCTGTAAAGTGCATAAACGAAAAGATTGAAATAGGGATTAAAATCTTACGATTTTAATCCCTATTTCTTATAGCGGAGGAAAAATTAATTGATTACATCAAAAAGATTTCATTTTAAGCGTATGAAACTTAGGGGCGCGAATATGACAATAAATCCACCGATCCAGAACAATATGATGAGAGGTCGTGTTTCATAGGGTATCAAAGCGCCGCCCTGAGGTAAAGTTGTTATTTTGGAGCATTGGATGATTATATCCTCTGCCGGAAGATGCTTCATTACAATATCCTTTTGGGAAAGCTCCGATAAGGGGATATTGACTCCTGAAATAATAATTTGAGGATGATCCGGGGCAGCCACAGCAAAACCCTCCCTGCTTAACGCCGAAGATGTGATAGCCCCGACAATGAGGAGCAATACGCCCAGATGCGGCAGATAATATTTCCAACGTCTCGGAAATCCGGTACAAAGCCATAAAGAAAACGGCATCAGACAAACCCACAGCATCACGAGCCACCCGAATTGATCGGAGCCTGTCATTGCCATAATTCCAACGACAAATATGGTACTGGTGACTGCCATAAATATGCTTCGTTTCTTTAAATATTCTATATCCTGCAGCAAAAGCAGGATGCTGTAGGCAAAAGCGAAAGCGAGGCTGATGGCGGTATAATACGAGACCGGCGTTTTTGTACCAAAAATCAAAGGCGATAGGGTACCGATAAAAATCAGGGCGGAGAACCCCGTCATTAATTTAAAAATCTGCCGGCCGGTAGAATTTAAAACGGAAGGGCCTGTGTTTTTTATTTTTTTAATAATAAAAAGGATGGTTCCTAAGATAAAACATAAAATGATCGCGGTGATGATAGCATTTCCTTCGGTATATGCATGAGCTGATTGATCTTTTAAAATCCCGCTCCTGGCTAAGAATACGCCAAAACAGGCAATGGAAAACGGGATAATACACACCTGATACGGATTACATTCCTTGTAGTGCAGATATCCGCAAAGCAAAAGCCACGGAATAAGGGCCGCATTTTCGATTGGGTCCCAAGCCCAATAGCTGCCCCATCCCAAGGCGCGATAGGCCCAAATGCTGCCCGAAAGGATACCAAACCCCAGAAATATCCAACTGATTCGAAGCCAGGTAAAGATAAAACGGGAAGAATCACTGCCGCTATTTTTGGATATGGTTGCGCAAAGG
>SAAR01000351.1 GCA_009916335.1 Erysipelotrichia bacterium
GCCCAATATAATACTCGATTTAATGTCATCGGTGACAGAGGTCGTATTACAATCTATTTTATCATTACATCCAGATAAGAATATAATAAAAGCTAATGCAAAGAGTTTTTTCATGATGGTTTCCGGTTTATATACAGAAAAGGTGGTTGTATGAAAAAACACCACCTCTGAACTGTTAATGGACACAAAATAACTGAAAAATGAAAAGATTATCTATACCAAACTACCTTATTTTTTTTAAAGAGTGCTTTTATTATCGCAGGGAAAAACGTTACGAAAATGAAAATTACAACACCTACAAGAAAACCAGCAATCCAAAATGTTTTTAAACCTATGAGTGTTCCGAAAGAAAAACCTATGAGAAGCCCAAACATACCAAATAACGTTAGCATTGGTTTCATTTGTTCTGCTGCTCTTTCAAAGTGACCTTTAAAAGTTGTTTCTTTTTCGGCATGGCATTTGGGGCACACGGTCGCATCATCGCTGACAGTGCTTTTACAAAATGGGCAGATTGCCATAGTATCCTCTTTATTAAGTTAACATGAGTCTATGAGTAATGTTATGGATAGATATTTTGTTTTAATTGCGTTGATTAATATCGTTTTTTACCCATGTTCTTTATTATGTCATCTGTTGCTTTATCTAATTCTTGCATTTGTGCTTTCTGTAAGTTTTGACAATTCTCTATTATAGTGTCTGATGGGTTAGTTACCTTTTGACATTTTATGACCCACTTTTCCATTAATTCATGATTGCCAGTAAAGTCACTAACACTATATGATGAATCGCAAGCGCTGAGGAGAAAAACGGCGACTAATAATATATATTTATTCATTGTTAACTCCATTTTATTATTAAGTGATAACTATTGTTTTTATTTATTTAAAATCTTGGCAGGTGATAACGATATTTGATTGCTCGCTCCACCAACATTATCTATAAGTACAAACCCTTTTACTGTAACTACATCGCCAACGTTATATTTTTTAAGATCATCATATTTAACAAATGCACCTGCCTTACATGCCCTATATCCACTTGATATAATCCCTGAGTCGAAAATAAAAACAGCTTGTGTGCCTTTAAAATCTGGATCTCCAGTAAAACGTGGTCCAGCTTGTGCTACATTAATTATCTTATCTGTAAACTCAATGTATTTACTATCCCACTTGTCATTTGCCATATACTGATTTTTTTGAAAATCTGAACAAATTGCTTTTAAGGATGTTTTTGTGAACGACTTTTCGTCTAATTCATTTTTCTTTGAATTAGTAATGTTTGGTATTGAAATTTTATTTAGCCCCTCTGATAAAGAATTATATGAGCTTTGAAGTTGTTGGCAACCCGATAAAATAAAAGAAGAAACTAGAACAAGCCCGGTAATTTTTTTTACTTTAACCACAACGTTGATCCCCATAATGTAAATCCCCATTCCAATGTGTCTTACCTCTCGCTCGCTCGAAAAGCATAACATCAGAAAGGAGCTTCTCAATAGCAATGATCGATAAAAAGGATCAATAAGTATCTATTGATAGGTTATGACGATTAAGTCAGTGGTCATCGATCGGTAAATGCATCGATAATACCGATCGATAAATGTTATATGATAGTTATTGTCTATCATTATTTTGGTTTTGATCGTTTTAAACGATACTGGAAGGGGGAGATTTAATTGAGTTATGTCAGATGATTATGGAAATGCTTTCCTGTTTTGATTGGTTTTACACAGAATCCAGGCTTTTTGGGATAGGGGGGCTATTCAGAAGATAGTCAGCAACGAACAGTTGGAATGATACAGGGTGGCAACGTGGGAGTGCGAAAGTGTCTTTTTGATGAGGGAGCACCAAGTGCTCCTCCCTCCTGTTATTTTTAATTATTTGTTCTTGCAAAATCAAAAGGCATAATATGTTTTTCCTTATTAGCATCGAGATAATCAGCCCACCACTGCAACATTAATCGACGCTGTGTTATATGTTTTGCTTTATGGGTATAAGCAGCCCTGACATTGTTTTGCTCTTTGTGGCTCATTTGTCTTTCAATAGCATCTTCTGTCCATATACCAGACTCAACAAGAGAACTACAAGCCATTGTGCGGAAACCATGACCGCATATATCTTTTTGGGTGTCATAACCCATTTGACGAAGAGATTTGTTGATTGTGTTTTCGCTCATTGGTTTACGATAATCATGAGCACCAATAAATATTAAACCTTTCCCATCAGAAACATCATGGCTAATATCTTTTAACTCTTTAAGTATTTCTATTGACTGTCTGCACAGGGGAACATAATGCGGTATGCGCATTTTTGAACCTCGTTCTGAAAACTTGACGTTTTCTATTTCTTCCCTTTCAGTTGGAATAACCCATAAGGCATTTTTAAAATCTATTTCTGGCCATCTGGCGAAGCGTAATTCACTTGACCTGATAAATACAAGCATCGTGAGCTTTAAAGCCAATATCGTTAATCTACGGCCATTATAAGCATCAATACGAGCAAGTAGATCGGGTATCTGTTCAAGTTCAAGCGCTGGGTAATGCGTTCTTTTAGGTGTGATTAACGTACCGCCAAGTTCATTAGCGGGATTATGGGTAATCATATCTTCCTGAACGGCATAACGCATGATAGCTGTGATCCGCTGTTTCAGACGTGAAGCGGTTTCGTGCTGACCTTTGGCCTCAATTTTACGCAAGGGCCGAAGCAGATCGCGAGTGGTCAGCTTCGTAATATCTTTTGAACCAATTGTGGGGAAAAGATGATTGATGAGGCTGTTTAAAATTCGTTCACTATGTTGAGGTATCCAGCGCTCACTAACGGACATCTTATCGTGCCAGACGCGCGCGACAGCTTCAAACGTAAAATCACCGCGCTCCTCAGCCTTTACAGCCTTTTTTTGTTGGAGTGGATCAATTCCATCAGCTAACAGAGATTTCACCTCTACGAGCTTTGTGCGAGCTTCTGCGAGGGGAACATTGGGATACGTGCCGAGAGAAAAGACTTTCTGCTTACCATCATAGCGATAAGCAACCTGCCAATACTTCGACCCGTTAGGATGCACCAACAGATACAACCCCTTTCCATCAGATAGCTTGACCTGCTTGCCGGAAGGCCTGGCGTTTTTTACAGCAATATCAGTTAAACGCATGACAAGTCCCCTTGCCCAAATGTTGGTAAAAAACTCATCGAACTGAGTTTACCAGCTTTTTTACCAACAAAAAGGGAGCGATACCAGTAGATTTTAACTAACGGTAGTAGACGTGGTGAAGGGTATAACTTATTGACTTTATAAAGCAAAACGGACGTCAGTAGACGCCCGTTTCTAAATAATTGGTGCCCGGACTCGGAATCGAACCAAGGACACGGGGATTTTCAATCCCCTGCTCTACCGACTGAGCTATCCGGGCAACGGGGCGCATTAAACCGTAAT
>SAAR01000033.1 GCA_009916335.1 Erysipelotrichia bacterium
GGGTAGAGGTGATGGATACGGTGAAGCTGATGAAGCAGATGGTACCGGAATTTATTTCGAAGAATTCGGAACGGTTCGAGGTGCTGGATAGGGTGGAAGTGGAAATGGAACAGAACTAATTATAAAATGGCATCAGAAAGTTTTTAGTCAAAAGCCGATGAATAAGGGATTCTTATTCAGAAACCTTTATCATTCAAGACTTTTTTGTAATTTTACACCTTCAATTGAACTTTTAATGACTGTTTTATAACTGTTTTGCCGAATAGAGTAAAGGAAAAACAGGTAAGTGATTTTTTACTTATTTCTATAAACAGCTGTTCCTTATTCTTTTATGGAGATTTAAAATAATTCAATTTGTTAAATAGATAAATAGAGCTCTGTATAAGGAGAACTAAAGATCAAGTATACGATGAGGAAATTCGAAGATTTAAAGATAGCTGTAGCCGGAACGGGCTATGTCGGTTTAAGTATGGCCACTCTTTTGGCTCAACACCATGAAGTCATCGCTGTAGATGTTATTCCAGAGAAGGTGGAAAAGATCAATCGGCGCATCTCACCGATACAAGACGATATAGTGGAATTTGCATAGCGCAGCAGCAGCATAATTGATGAAAAGTTATTGATTATCAATGTAAAATGAATAGCGTCGTATGATGTGAGTAATGAAATAGGTCTAAAATTTGCAATATATAAAGCCTTAGGTACGACACTGTCAATTATGACGATTGAGGAGGGTTCGGTGTGTTCAAGTAAGCTTTGAATACATAAATGAATTTTACTGGTTATTTCTGGCTATTTTTAACAAAGGATCGCATTTCGTGATAATTTTTATCAAAAATGAAATATCTATTATTTTTTAGCCTTGGCCTTTTATCTATATTTTTGTTTGTAAGGGTATAAAATATTAGCCTCATATTCTCTAATTTAAGGATAAAATTAATTTAATATGAAAGTAGTACTTTTAGCAGGTGGTTTTGGATCGCGTATTTCGGAAGAAAGTGTGTTTAAACCCAAACCTATGATAGAGATAGGTGGAATGCCCATTCTATGGCACATAATGAAAGAATATGCTTATTATGGTCATGATGAATTTATCATTTGTGCTGGTTATAAGCAAGAATACATTAAGGAGTGGTTTGCTAACTATTTTCTGTATAATAGTGATGTAAGTTTTGACTTCCGTAATGAAAAGAACGAAATGATAGTTCACCATTCTAATCTTGAAAAATGGAAAGTAACAGTCGTAGATACAGGCTATAATACAATGACAGGCGGTCGCATTAAGCGTATTCAAGACTATATAAGTAATGAACCTTTCTTGATGACGTATGGTGATGGTGTATGCGATGTGGATATAAATAAGTTAATTGAATTCCATAAATCGCATGGAAAAATAGCTACACTTACCGCTGTAAAACAGGCACAAGAAAAAGGAGTATTGGATATTGGTGGTGACAATGCTGTTAAGGCGTTTCGAGAGAAGAATACGAATGATGGTGCACCAATAAATGCAGGCTATATGGTTTTAGAACCTGATATCTTTGGCTATTTAACAGATGATACTTGTGTTTTTGAACAGGTCCCTTTGCGAAAGTTAGTAGAAGAAGGTCAATTGATGTCCTATATCCATACTGGATTTTGGCAATGTATGGATAATATTCGTGAAAAACTGTTGTTAGAGAAATTACTTGCGAATAAAGTCGCACCATGGGAGAAATGGGAACGTTCAGTACCAAATGATCCATTTTTAAATGTATAAATATGATAGATATTTTTGATGATTTCTATAAAGGTAAGCGCATACTTGTTACTGGTCATACAGGTTTCAAGGGTTCGTGGCTATCTATTTGGCTTCACGAACTAGGAGCTGAGGTTGTAGGTGTAGCACTAGCCCCATATTCTGAACGAGACAATTATGTGCTCTCTGGTATTGGTCAAAAAATAAAGGCCGATATTTGTGCTGATATTCGAGACGGAAAGCGTATGAAGGAGATCTTTGCAGAATATCAGCCTGAGATTGTATTTCATCTTGCTGCACAACCTCTTGTTCGTCTTTCCTACGATATTCCTGTTGAGACTTATGAAACGAATGTGATGGGTACTATCCAGGTAATGGAAGCTATGCGTGCTACTAAAAGTGTAAAGGTGGGTGTAATGATTACCACTGATAAGTGTTATGATAACTGTGAAACATTAAAAGGCTATGTGGAGACTGATCCTCTGGGAGGTTACGATCCATATAGTTCCTCAAAGGGAGCATGTGAGGTTGCTATCCAGTCGTGGAGACGTTCTTTCTTTAATCCAATTGACTATGGTAAAAAGCATACAGTTAGTCTGGCTAGTGTACGTGCAGGTAACGTCATCGGCGGAGGGGATTGGGCTCTAGACCGAATCATCCCCGACTGCATCCGTGCTCTTGAGGAAGGTCGCGTTATTGATATTCGTTCACCTAAAGCAGTACGTCCTTGGGAACATGTTCTTGAACCACTTTCTGGATATATGATATTAGCTCAGAAAATGTGGTATGGACCAACTGAATATTGTGGAGGATGGAACTTCGGTCCAGAAGTAGAAGGAGTATCTACGGTTTGGGAGATGGCAATAGAAGTTATCAAAAATTATGGTTCAGGAAATTTAAAAGATTCTTCAGATCCGAATGCAGTTCATGAAGCAAATCTTCTTATGCTTAATATCAATAAGGCAAAGACTCGTCTAGGCTGGAAACCTAGAATGAACATCCAGCAATGTGTGGAACTTGTTGTTGATTGGTATCGGCGATATAGGACCGAAAGTGTATATGATCTATGTGTAGAAGAAATTAGTAAATTTACTGAAAAATGAGAATATTTCTTACTGGAGCTACAGGCTTTTTAGGCTATCATGTAGCAAAGAAGCTTATAGATAAGGGACATTCCTTATTGTGTTTAAAACGCTCTACTTCAAAAAATCCATTTAACGAAAGGTATAATGCCAAAATTCAATGGGTTGAGAATAACGATAGTTTTCATAAAAATATAAGTGATTTTGCGCCAGATATACTAATCCATGGTGCTTGGGCCGGAGTAACAGTATTAGATAGACAAGATGTAAATATTCAAAGCTATAACTACGAATTTTCAAAGCAATTAATAGAAATTTATCCATATAAACAAATAATAGGAATGGGTAGTCAGGATGAATATGGTAATATAAACTCTAAAGTAACAGAAGAACATCCTCTTCATCCTATTACTCAATATGGCATTTATAAAATAAAAACGTGTAATTTTTTAATAGATTACTGTACCAATAAAGGGATAGAATGGCAGTGGATTAGAATTTTTAATATGTATGGAGAAAAACAATCCCCATCATGGTTGATTCCTGCTATTGTAGAAAAGTGTAGGGAGGGTATATCTTTTATGGATACAACTTATGGTGAGCAACAATATGCTTACCTTTATGCTGAAGATTTTGGTAATGGCTTTGCTAGCATGATAGGATCATGTGGTAAGTCAGGCATCTATAATATTTCTGCTTCGACACCTGTACCTTTAAAAAAAATTTTTGAAATAATAAAAAATATAACCGGGTCTAATATTATTTTCAACTATGGGGCTATTCCTTATAGAGAAGGACAGTCTATGATGATTTGTGGTGATGCTACAAAATTTAAGAAAGAATTCGGTAACTATGAAAAAAACTCTTTAGTAGAAGGTCTAAAAAAACTTATAAAATGAAAGTCTCAGATTATATAGCAGATTATCTTGCTTCGAAAGGAATAAAGCAAGTTTTTGGTTATCAAGGCGGTATGATTACACATGTCATTGATTCTATTGGCAAACATCCACATCTAGAATATATTCAGTGCTATCACGAACAAACTGCAGCTATTGCAGCTGAGGGATATGCAAAGGAAACTCGAAATATTGGCTGTGCTCTTTCTTCAAGTGGTCCAGGCGTTACTAATATGATGACGGGGATTGCCGATGCTTATTTTGATTCAGTGCCAGTGTTGTATCTTACAGGTCAAGTTAATACCTATGAATATAAGTATGATAAGCCAATACGGCAGCAAGGATTTCAAGAAATGGAGGTCGTAGAATTAGTAAAGCCGATAACTAAATACTCAGTAATGGTGGACCATGCAGAAGATATACCTTATGAGTTGGAAAAAGCTTTTTTTATTGCTCAAGATGGAAGAAAAGGTCCAGTTCTTCTTGATATTCCCCTTAATATTCAAAGAGAAGAAATTGATATTACTCAATGCAGGCATTTTATAGGTAAAAAAACTAAAGTTAAATTGCCAGATATAACTACATCACTTGAAGCATTGAAGGGTGCAAAGCGCCCAATGATACTCCTTGGAGCAGGGTGTTTAGGAAGTGTTGAGATGTGTCTTTTGTCTCAATTTTTATCAAAGAATAAATGTGGTATAGTTACATCACTCTTGGGTAAAGGATCTGTAGATGAAGACTATCCTTATTTCATGGGTTTAGTTGGAAGTTATGGAAATCGAAGCGCCAATATTGCTATATCTAAAACGGATGTTCTTCTTGTTTTAGGTTCAAGATTGGACACTAGACAAACTGGCGCAAGAATGGATGCTTTTATGCCTACTGGTACGATAATTCATGTTAATGATGATAAAAACGAACTTTTAAATCATCGACTAGATAACAGAATATCTGTAAATTACAGTGTTTTTGACTTTATGAAAGCATTGTTAGATAGTAATATTACATTGACCCCCGATAATTGTTGGTTGGATTTTTTATCGGATGTAAAGACCAAATATTCTCAAGATCAAGAAATTAAAAGATTGGTAGACAATGCCACACCTTATTTATTCATACAGAAGTTGAATGAATACACGAAGGATGATGATGTTATAGTGTCTGATATAGGCCAAAATCAAATGTGGACAGCTCAAACAGCAAAGATGAAAGTAGGTATGAGATATTATACTAGTGGGGGGTTAGCCCCAATGGGATACTCTATGCCAACTGCTATAGGTGTATCTTTTGTGTCGCCTCATAAAAAGGTGTATGCAATATGTGGCGATGGCGCTTTCCATATGTCATCTCAATCTCTTGGAGTTATTGCTCATTACAAACTCCCTATCAAAGTAGTTATAATGAATAATAATAGTTTAGGCATGATTAATCAGTTCCAGCGCTTGTACTTTGATTCCCGATTCTTTGGTACGCATCCTACATATGGATATGAGAATCCAAACTACGAACAAATGTCAAGGGCTTATGGGCTAATATATTATAGAATTACAGAGGAAAACTTAAATAATAAAGAATATATGGATAAGGTATTTAATACTTCGACTTGCCTTATTGAATACATTATTGATGGTTTTACTTCAGTTTGCCCAAAATTGGAATATGATAAGCCAATTGAGAATCCTTCACCATCTTTATCAATTGAAGAGTTTGAGCAAATATTTAGCAAATTAGGATAATCTTTATTGTTCAATGAATCTTTATAATTTAGGTCATCTGATAGGTATCGATAAGTCTATTGCCTATTCTTCTGGTGCAAGAGTCGTACAAGCACTAGCGGGGGTAGGAAGTATCTTTTTTATTGGTACCTTTCTTTCAGAAATTGAACAAGGTTATTATTTTACCTTTGCTTCAATTCTTGCTCTTCAGGTGTTTTTTGAACTGGGTCTTACAGGAATTATGACTCAATATGTTGCCCATGAGGCTTTTGCGGTTGTAATTAGTAGAGATGGGATTATAGAAGGAGATACGAAGTCGAAATCAAGGTTATCCTCTCTTTTGCATTTTTGTGTCAAATGGTATACTGTGATTTCGGTATTAGTGTTTATTTTACTTCAGGTAGCAGGTATTTATTATTTTGATAAATATAGTAAAGATACCACTTTCGAAATTGATTGGTTCTTTCCTTGGCTTGTAGTATGTTTAGGAACTGCAGTAAAGTTGTTTCTGTCACCGATAAGTTCTGTTATTCAGGGACTTGGGTATGTAAAAGAAATAAGCGAAATTACATTTTATCAACAAATTGTTCTTCCATTATCTACGTGGATTGGCTTAATATTGGGAGCAAAACTATATATTTTAGGTGTAAGTTATCTATTTTCAATTGTTGTTTGGTTTGTATTTGTTAAAGTGAGAAAATTAGATGCTGTATTAGTTAATCTTTGGAAAATAAAAATAACGGATACAGTTTCTTATATGAAGGAAATTTTCCCTTATCAATGGAAGATTGCTTTAAGCTGGGTTAGCGGTTATTTCATTTTTAACTTATTTAACCCTATACTGTTTGCAACCGAAGGAGCTATTGTGGCAGGACAAATGGGTATGACTTTGCAAGCTTTTAATGCTATTAGCGCATTCTCTTTGAGTTGGATGAATACAAAAATACCAACTTATAGCAAGTATATAGCCTTGCGACAATATTCTGTATTGGATGAGTTGTTTAATAGGACACTTAGACAAATGGTTGGTATATGTATTTTATTGCTAATATTATTCTTTTCAGTTGTGATAATTCTTCGTATAAGCATGTTCTCCGTAGGAGGCAGTATTTTGGGTTATCGTTTCTTGGATTATATTCCTATGCTGCTTATGTCTATACCAATATTGGCTAATCAATTTATTAATTCATGGGCAACATATTTAAGGTGTCATAAACAAGAACCTTTCCTTGTTAATTCAATTGTGATGGGAATTCTTTGTCTTATATCTGCTTATTTCTTAGGGAATGCCTATGGATTGTATGGCTTAACAATAGGATATTGTGTATTAATGACATTTGTATCATTTCCGTGGGCTTATTTTATTTATAAACAAAAAAAAAATAAATGGCATAATTAATCTATGAAACTGACTATTGCAATACCAACATATAATAGACCGGAAAAAATTCAAAGGCAAGTTAGAAGCATTTTATCTCAACTTCGTGAAGGAGTATCTCTTATTGTTTATGATAATAGTTCGCCTATTCCAATTAGTACTTTATTCATGGATGAAGAACTGTCTTTATTTACAATAATTCGGAATCATACTAATATTGGAGCAGATGCAAATATAGCTAGATGTCTTGAGAATGTCCATGAAGGCTGGGTATGGCCGCTTGGTGATGATGATTTAATAAAAGATAACGCTGTAGAAATAATACTAAAGATAATACAAGAAAATCCAGATACATGTTATATTAATTTTGGTAGTAAAAAGGACCTTTTAGCAAATAGTTACCATGAAGTTTTAGAATATTGGGGTATTATAGGCTCTTTTGGCCGTTCCTTTTTCATGACACATTGTTTGTTCAATATGAATAAGCTTGAAGACTATATGAGATTTTATTATAGCTTTCTTAGTTCACAAGTTGGGCAAGTGTGCTTAGTTATAAAATATATAGAAACCAATCAATCAGCCTCTGCGCTCTTTACAACTCAAAGTTTAATAAATTATAATGAACCAGGTAATTGGAATCCTTTAGATTTAATTGTAAATTCATCGATAATCATCGATAAATTATATTACGATAGAAAGAGATTGAAATCGACTTTATTTAAAGGGTTAGGAGATATGTATCTTACAATTTTATCGCATAACCTATCAAATAATACGACAAGCGTTATAATAAGAACATTTTTATATGTTCAATATAAATTGGGACTCATTAATTTACTTCGATATAATACAGTAACATTGTTGGGTTTAGTAGCTAAAGTATTAGTACCTCCTTCGGTTTTTAAGAAACTGAGAGACAGACAAGCAAACAAATATAATTCGTCGGTAAAATGAAATATTCGTATTTTCTGGTTTTTATAACCTCAATGTTTTATAGTATATATACGGAGCAAATAGTTGTTTCTTGTTTCTTGTTATTATTATATCTGTTTGGTATAATATTAATTAGATTGTTTCTTAAACCAACTAATAAAATTAGTTATTATCTTTATTCGTTGTTTTTTGGCTTATATTCATTATTGACGCTATTAACTCAAATAGAACTTATTCATGATCCATATAATGATTTTTTTGTTCATAATGATTCTTCTTGGTCGTTTTATAAGAGTTATATGGATTATGTTTTGCCATGTAGTTGGGCAGAATTGCCTCAAAAAACATTGTTATCCCCAGCTTTTTATCATTATCCATTGGCATCATTGATGATGTCTGCTTTTGGAAAAATTGGAATTGATCTTGGTGTTGATAATTTGCGTTTGTTTATGCGTACACAAAGCGTGTTTCTTGCAGCAATAATAATACCTATAATTTCAACATTACTAGAGAGCTATGGAGTTAAGCGTGATAGGATAAAAAAGTTATTGTTGCTATTCGGTTTTTTTTCATATCTGTATATTACATCTGCCATTTTTAATCGAGATATTCATGTTTGTCTTGTATACACAATAGGAGTCTATGTTTGTCTAAAACAAGATGTTAAATATAAACCTATTTGGTTTGTTGCTTTATTCTTTATAGCTTTAGGTTTAAGACCTCAGAATGGTTTTGTATTTCTAGCGTACCCATTCTTTTATTATTTCAAACAAATCAAAAAGAAATTAGGCCCTTTGGGTATTATCTTACTTACTTCAGTGCTATTAGTTGGCGCAGTATCTATGGGTGATTATTTTACAAAAAGTGTAAATTCTATAGCCTTGTATGATAATTTAGCTATGACAAATACAGGTGGATTGTTTATACGCTTATATACATTACCTTTTCCGTTGAATACAATCATCATGATTATCTATATGACGCTTCAACCATTACCTTTGTTTTCATATTGTATGGGTGAAGGTATGACATGGCTGAATCTGCCATATTGTGTATCACCCTATATCATTGCTGTTTGCATACTTGTTTGTTTGCATTATATATTTAAAGCATCAAATACAAATCTATTTATTCGTAACATCGTTTTAGCTTCATTGCTTGTTTACGCTGCAATTATTTTTGGTTCTCCTGATGTGCGAAGAGCTTTTGCAGCTATTCCTGGATTATACATGTGTTATGGCATTATAGAATCCAAAATGCCTACTAAAGTATTAGGTAATATTCAAAAGTCCACTTGGGCCATAATCACATTCATAAATATATTTTTTATTTGTTATTCTTATTTGGAATGAAACATATTTTTGTAACTTACGGAGATATGGGATATGAGACTGCTAAGACAAAGATTGTTGCACAGGCAGAACGAACTGGTGAATTTCAAGAAATTCGTTCTTGTGGACGTGAAGATTTATCTAGAGAACTTTTAGCTTCTAAAGTTATCAAAGAAAAAAGAGGAGGAGGTTTATGGAGTTGGAAGCCAGACATAATACTTAGCACAATAGAAAATCATGAAGATGGCGACATTATAGTGTATTGCGATGCTGGCTGCTCTGTGTACCCTTCCTCTGAGTGGAAGAAAATATGGAAGAAGTTAGAGACTCATGATATCATAGCCCAACGAATATTTCAGCGTACAGAAAATTGGACTCGTAAAGAGATTATTGATTATTTCCAAAATAATGGTTTTACGTGGTTGAAGTGTTTTCAATATCAAGCTACAGTAGTAGTAGTAGTATCAGAGTTTTCTAGAAATTTTATTCGTGAATGGCGAGATCTTATGATTACTCATCCTGAATTTGCTATGGATGTAACACCTGAAGAGAGGCCACTACAGCATGCTTCGTTAATTGAAAATCGACATGATCAGGCTATTTATTCTGCACTAGTTTATAAATATCTTGCAAACCCTGAAACTAGAAATAAAATATATACTCAGTGGGAACATCTCGAAAATTACGACCCAATTTTTAAACAAGCAATTCGAGCAACGAGACTTCGACACGGAGAGGAAGAGTCTAGATATCATAAACAATCAGCTCTCATTAAGCGTCTCATTAAGGACTATATTTTTAAACCATTCTATTATGCTCCATTACAATGGTGGTATAGCAGATAAGAACACATTTATGGCAAAAGAAAGATTGATATGGGCTGATTCTTTAAAAGGATGGCTTATGATTTTAGTAATAATAGGGCATGCAATTCAAAATATCTTAGGTGAAGGATGCAACTCTAATCATATTTGGAATTTGATCTATTCCTTTCACATGCCAGCATTTATGGCAGTGAGTGGGTGGATGTGCTATCGTAGCAATAGGAATAAGGTACAGTGTTTAACAATCTGTAAAAGAAGATTTTATTAGTTGCTATTGCCGTATTTTTTGTGGTCTTCAATGCAGTTTGTTTTAAGAGGAAACTATTGTATTGAAGAGTTTTATAAGATGATTTTATATCCAGATTCGTATTTGTGGTTTCTATGGGTGTTGTTCTGGATAAATGTTTCATTTACTGGAGCTCAATATGTGGCTGATAAGTTCAAAATCGATGAGTTAAGTATAATTCTAACAACTTGTATCTTGTTATTGGTTGTGATGGTTTTATTTGAGTTTCGTATGTTGGGATTTCAATTTCTTGCATATTATTTTCTTTTTTATACGTTCGGATATTGTGTACATCGATTTAAGAAGTTACAAACTTCTTCTTTTTATGTGCTAATTCTTTTAACTGCTCTATGGCTCTGCTTGGCATGGGTTTGGACAATGCATGGACTTCCATCTTGGATGCCAGTTATTCCATATGTTCCACAAACATTGTTGCAGTATGCATATCGTTCCTTTACTGCCATTGTTGCTATTTACGTACTGCTTAATGTTTCACCATTAGCACTGTCTGGTATAAATAAATTCAATACTTGGATATCAAAGGTTGGAATTTTATCTCTAGGCATGTATGTTAGCCATTGTACTCTTGCAGGCATTTTCATTTACATAATAATTAGCCATTGGATTAAACTTCCAGTTTTTTTTAATATCGTTGTTACAAGCATTATTTCGTTTGTAGTGGCTTGGGTTACAGTTAATTTATTAGCAAAGAATAAATACACAGCAAAATATTTTTTAGGGAAATTATGAAAATAGTAAATATAATAGGTGGGCTTGGTAATCAAATGTTTGTGTATGCCATGTGTTTGGCATTGCAAGAAGCTCATCCAGAAGAAGAAGTATTGTTGTGCAGGCGGAGTTATATAGGCTATCCATTGCATAATGGATATGAGTTGGATAGAATATTTGGAGTGGAAGCAAAAGGGGCTTCGCTATGGCAACTGTTGAAAATAGCTTATCCGTTTTTTAATTATAAGACTTGGCAGATGATGCGTCATTGTCTTCCAAAACGTAAGACAATGACGCATGGCACAACACAAACTCCATTTGATTACGGAGAGGTGACACGTAAAGATTCGACGTTCTATGATGGTTATTGGCAGAACGAGAGAAATTTTAAGTCGATAAGGGAAGTAATCATTAAAGCATTTTCGTTTCCGCCGATTAAAGAACAGCAAAACGCAAATTTGGTGGAGATGTTAAAGAAGAAGCGTGCGGCTTCGTGTCATATACGCAGAGGCGATTATCTAAAGGATCCAATTATGTGCGTCTGTACACCAAATTATTATGCGCGAGCAATAAAGAAAATTAACGAGGAAAATAATCCCGAACTATATTGTGTGTTCAGCGATGATATAGAATGGTGCAAAGAGAACATTAAAGGATTGATAGGCAATAGAGACGCCGTTTTTGTGGATTGGAATAAAGGCGAAAATAGCTTTAGAGATATGCAGTTGATGTCGCTCTGTCACTATAATATTATAGCAAACAGCAGTTTCTCGTGGTGGGGGGCATGGCTCAATAATCATGAGGACAAGGTCGTGTTAGCACCTGAGATTTGGATGAATAAAAACCTTGTAAATGACCCTATTTGTGATAGTTGGAAACGAATTAGCATTAAGTAATATGAAATATGGAATCATTACGCACTATGATGTACATAATCATGGTGCATTCTTACAATTGAATGGACTAATCAAGGTCTTGAAGCGTGATTTTAACATTGATGCGCAGGCTTTACAGTTTGATAAAAACTATGATTTCGCAGAGACTGGTGTAAAGGAAAAACATCTTTTAGGAATAAAATCTATAGGCTTCTTTATGGACTATATTTGGAATAGAGGTTTAGGATTGTTTATCTTTAACATCAAAAAAAGAGGCTTGTTTTTAAATTTTATAAACAATGAGAATTTAATGGGACCCAGAAGCGATCAATCTGAAGAGATTGATGGAGTAATTGTTGGAAGTGACGAAGTGTTTGCACTTCACACGGGGCTAACTCCAGAGTTCTTTGGATATAAACTCCCTTCAAAAAAAGTGTTCTCGTATGCTGGCTGCTTTGGACCTACCACCATAGAAGAAGTTAGGAGACTTAAATGTGAGAAGATTATAGGAGATGGCTTAAGTTCAATGATTGGACTTTCGATGCGAGACCAAAACTCTATAGCAGTTGCAAAAGAATTAACTGGTCGCGAATCTGAGTTAGTATGTGATCCTGTAATTCTTTATGGCTATAAAGAGGAATTAGCTAAGCATACAAATCCAAACTTGCCCCGGTATTTGCTAGTGTACGCATACGAAAGTCGGTTGAATGAACCAAATGAATATCAGCCAATTATTGACTATGCACATAAGAATGGACTGATAGTGGTGTGCCCAGGATTCTATCATAAATGGGCAGATAAAAATATAAATGCCGACCCTGTAGAGTTACTGAGATATTTTAAGTATGCTGATTGTGTGATAACAGATACTTTCCATGGTTGCGTGATGTCTATTATACTCGGGAAGGAAATGGCTGTAAAGGCTCGTAAAGGAACTGCTAATCTAGACAACGCCAACAAATTGTTGAACCTTATGGATGAATACTGCATTGCTGATAGAAGAATAGGTGATGAATGGAATTTGGACGATATCTTCTCAAAGAAGGTAAATTGGGAAGCGACTAATAAACAGATTGAAAGCCGAAGATCTGCCTCGTTGGATTATCTGAAAAGAATGATAGCAAAAGGAGTATGAATATAACGGATAAATCAGCTATACGCAAGTGTACAAGTTGTCAAATGTGTGGAGCGGTATGTGCACGTGGAGCTATAGAAATACGTCTTAATGAGGAAGGTTTCTATCGACCTTATGTTGACGAGAGTACATGCACTGATTGTGGATTGTGTACTAGGGTGTGCTATAAATTTGATAATGAAATTAAAATAACATCACAAGATGCTCTTGATAAAATGGAAACGTATGCAGCACAATCACTTTCAGATGAATTGCTTCAGCACGTTACGTCAGGTGGTGTCGCAGATGCACTTGCTAAGGAATTGATTCGACAAGGCTATACATGCATAGGTGTAAACTATAACGATGATCATCATCTTGCAGAGCATGTTGTTGCTGCATCTGAGCAGGAAACGGATGTTTTCCGTGGTTCAAAGTATATTCAGTCGTATAGTTTTGACGCATTCAAAACGCTTGTAAAGACAGCTCGTACTACAAAGTATGCGGTATTTGGTTTGCCATGTCATATCTATGCTGTAGATAGATTTTTAACATCTAGAAAACTTCGCAATAATTGTATTTTGGTTGATTTGTTCTGTCATGGATGCCCTTCAATGCATATTTGGAATAAGTATGAGAAGAGAATAAAAAAAAGTGTACAGCAAAGGAAGTTTGACGAAGTACAGTTCCGTAGCAAGGTTCGAGATTGGGGTAGTTTTTACGTAGTAGTAGTAGTAGAGGGAGTTAAAGCCTTTGTTAGTAAACCTAGTCAAGATGAATTCTACTCTTTATTCTTTAGTGACCATGCTTTGAATGCTTCGTGTTCAGATTGTTTGCTTAGAAGCACTATGGAATATACAGATATTCGATTGGGTGATTTCTGGGGTAAACGTTATGTGAATGACAGAAAGGGTGTGTCTACTGTTGCTATTGCATCAGAACGAGGGAGCATGTTGTTTAATGCTGTCAAGAATCAGTTTCGGGTGGAAAAAAGAACGATGGCAGAGGTCAATTTAGGTCAAAGTTATGGCAAAATATATCCTACTCGTTGGAAGTTACGTAAGAAAATCTTATCTGTTCTTGCTGATGAGAATCGACCTTTGAGTGATGCTGTTGATTTATTTTATAGAAATGCAGGTTGGGGAATGAAGGCTAAGCGACTTTTAAAAACTATTAATTGGTATTTGCCGTTTGACCTTAAACGACTGCTCAAACGATTAAGATAAAAATTTTAACGATAATGACAAGATTTTCAGTATTAATGTCGGTCTATTTCAAGGAGAATCCTCAGAACTTCGAACTCTCCTTGAAGAGCAATCTGCAAGATCAGTCGCTGAATCCAAATGAATTTGTGCTTGTATGCGATGGTGATCTGACACCAGAGCTGGAGAATGTAATAGATAAATATCAGAATCTATATCCTGAGGTGCTAAAAGTGTACCGTAAGGAGAATGGCGGGTTGGGTAAAGCACTGAACTTTGGTTTGCCAAAGTGCTCATATCCTTTGATTGCTCGTTCGGATAGTGATGATGTTTGCGCTAGCAACCGCTTTGAGATGCAGGTGAAGTTCATGGATGAGCATCCTGAAGTAGGTATCATTAGTTCGTACATAGATGAGTTTGATATCGATTGGACAAAAACTAATAAAATAAAGACTTTGCCATTGACACACGACGAACTCTACAACATGGCAAAATTTCGCAATCCGTTGAATCACATGTCGGTGATGATGCGAAAAGATGACATCATCCGCATCGGTTCGTACAAGCATATACCTTATATTGAGGATTATGAGTTATGGGTGCGTGCTATAATTAATGGTATCAAAATAGCTAATGTTTGCGAAGTTTTGGTTCATGCACGTGTGGGGAATGGTATGATCCAGCGGAGAGGAACAAAGAAATATATCAAGAGTTGGCATATATTGAATCGATACATGGTGGCTAATGGTATGATTGGTAATTTAACTTACCTTCGTAACATGATGGCTATTACGGCATTTGTATTCATGCCGGTAGGACTTAAAGAGTTTTTGTATAAGAAGATATTGAGGAAAAGGTGATGGAGAGTGGGATTCTTGCATTACCTCTGTTACTGGTGCTCCTTCTTTTTGCAAGTGTTGTTCTTGTATGTTTTAAGAAATGGTGGTGGGCAGGCGGTTTATTTGTACTTTTTCTTGCTCTAAATTGGTATGGCTAGGTGTTTGTAGTTCATCCATTGAGATGCTTGGGAGGTTTAGATGATAAGAGTGACATATGATGGAGTTTAGATTCTTTAATTTTTCATCTTTCCAAAGTGTTTTATTAGAATATAAAAAGAAAAAAATACCAACAAGAAAATATGAATGTTTTAATTACTAATGGAATCATCTTTGTGATTCTACTGGCACTTGAAATGGTTTATTTCAAGATAGCAGACAAATGTAATATCATTGATAAGCCGAATGAGCGCAGTTCGCATTCTTCAATAGTGTTGCGTGGTGGTGGTATTATTTTTTTATTAAGCGCATGGGTGTGGAGTGCATTCTTCGGTTTCCAATATCCGTGGTTCCTGGCGGCAGTGACATTGATAGGAGGTGTTTCTTTTATAGACGACATTAAGTCTTTACCGGATAGTGTGCGTCTAGTCGCTCAGTTTGCTGCTGTGGGATTGATGTTTTACCAACTTGGTATGCTTCAACTGAGTATGTGGTGGGTAGTACTGTTAGGCCTTATAGTATGTGTGGGAGCCACTAATATTATCAACTTTATGGATGGTATTAATGGAATTACGGTGGGGTATAGTGCTGCGGTGCTAATACCTTTGTATCTTGTTAATGCTTGTGTTGTAAAAGGATTTATAGAACCATCATTCTTGATAGTGTCATTGTTGTCGCTATCGGTATTCGCTTATTATAATTTCCGTCCACGTGGAAAGGCAAAATGCTTTGCTGGTGATGTAGGTTCTATAAGTATAGCCTTCATTATGCTTTTTGCGATAGGAAAGCTTATCATGCAAACAGGTGATATTACGTGGCTGGTACTCTTGTTGGTATATGGTGTGGATGGTTGTTTGACTATCTGCCATCGTATTATGCTCCATGAAAAACTGGGTGAAGCGCATCGCAAACATGTCTACCAATTGATGGCAAATGAACTGAATATGAGTCATCCGTTGGTAAGTGGCATCTATATGGTAATGCAGTTGGTAATATCTCTTGGATTTATCTATCTTTGTCCGAATACAATGCTTGCACATTGGCTTTATCTGCTAGCTTCTTTGGTGTTGCTATCATTTACGTATGTGGCTTTCAAAAAGAAGTACTATCATCTGCATGAAGAGTATTTGGCTTCATTAAAATAGAAACAGACTAACTCCCTTGGAATATGAAAATAGACAAAGCGTTTCTTAGTTCACTTATAGCTCTAGCAAAAGAGAATCCTCGCAAAAGAACGAACTATGATTTGCGAACATCGGCAAATGATGGTTCGCAACGCATGCTCAATGCTTTGATGCCTGCTACAGAAGTACCCATACATCGTCATCCTAATAGTATAGAAAATGTGATTTGCTTGTGTGGACGCATGGATGAGATTTTTTATGATAATCAAGGTGTAGAAATAGAGCGTATTCACCTTGCTCCTTCGGAAGGAGTGTATGGTTGTGTAGTGCCTGCTAATGTATGGCATTCGGTAGAAGTGTATGAACCATCCGTAATCTACGAAGGTAAAGATGGCAAGTATGGTGAGGATGGAAGTGAGATATTTACTTTGGTAACGAAAGAAAATCAAGAGTTAGTTCAGCCATTCAACAATTCTTGGGGCGATTTAGAGAAGAATATAGAGTACTTGATTGGCATGGAGCGTCATTCAGGAAGCATGGAGGTTATACCTCCCCTTTATGTTAGTCGTATACTGAATGTGCCATTAGATGAAGTAGAAGAAGCAATGAAAGAAATGGGGGTGTAGCTTCCTTATATCATAACTACATTTAGTAAGTAATTGTTTTGCCCCCACTGGAGAAAGAAAAATGATGATAAGTAAGTGTCTATAAATGTTTTACATATAATAGAACAGTCGTATTCTCACCCCACAGCCTCTTTCTCTTCTCCCCTCACTTTACGAATCTGGTGTGTCTCCACCCTTATCCCTGGCATTTTTATATTTCCGCACATATCTCCAAAGCTAAAAACGATATAAAGATCTTTCCCTTTTCGGCTTAACTTACCTACCTTGCCATCGAACGGACTA
>SAAR01000352.1 GCA_009916335.1 Erysipelotrichia bacterium
ATAATTAATTGATTATCAGTATTGTATGTTATTATATTTTTCTTGTTTATAGCCTAGTTCACATTTGTTTCATAAAATAATTTATTGAATTAAAGTATTAGAATCATTCAATTATTATAAAGTACTGATAATCATATATTTATTGATTAAATAAGGCTTTGTTAAAAGCATATTGTTACATTTTTAAATAGGCAATTTTTTATTTGTAATATTCGTTTTTACATATGTGTATACGTTGTTTTATACACATATGTACATCTTTTTACAATTATACTTTTATATATGTAAACGCATATGTTACGTATGTAATAAGACAAAGTTAAATAAACAATTAAAATCACTTATCTATAAGATGAAAGCGATAGTATATTACTCGTAAACGCCAAATCCTTTTCATATTTGGGGTAATTCCTTATGCTATATTTTTTAAGCAATTCTAGAAGGGTTGTTTTGAATGTAATTGTTTGATATTTAGGAGTTTAATCCTATTTTTATAAAATGTAAAATAGGATATTCTAGAATTATTATGCTGACGAGAAGGCATAAAAAGGCTGTTTACCATTATTCTTTATCGAAATAATGATAAAAATGAAGTTTAAGTAGATGGAAGAAAGGAAATGACGACGTTAATGGAGTATTTTAAAAACCAGTTCTTTTAAAATTTGGCTGTCGGATAAGGAGGCATTATCTACACCTTTCACTTTTGCATCAGCTTGCCTTATTTCAGAAATGATTTGCATTGTTTTTACGCCGGAATATTTTTTCATAGCCAACATATAGTCTTTAGCTTGCCATGGAGTTCTTAACCCTAACATGTTGGCAATACCTTGATCCGACTTATCGGGTGCATAGTAAGCCAGCATCAAATTAGAAAAGAAACTAAATAGAAGTGGCAAAGTCATTTGAATAGGATTCGATTTGGGATTCTCTTCAAAATACTTGATGATACGATTTGCTTTTAATACGTCTTTATTAATCAGTGCATTTCGCAGTTCAAAGTTGTTATAGTCTTTACTTATTCCAATGTTTTTCTCAACTTGCTCAGGTGTCACCCTAGTTTGACCAGTAGGTAAAGTGATGATAAGTTTTTCCAGTTCACCTGTGAGTCGGCACAAATCATTGCCAATAAATTCAGTGAGCATCTCTCCTGCTTTTTGTTCTATGTCCACTCCTTTACGTTTCAGATAAGAAGCGATAAAACCAGGAAGATTGGCTTCTTTTATTTTTTTGGATTCAAACAATACGCCGCTCTTCTCAATTTCAGCGGCAAGTTTTTTTCTGCGATCAAGTACGCCATGTTTATGGCAAATAACCAAAATAGTAGAAGTTAGCGGTTTTTGTAAATAAAAAGCTAACTCCTCTATGTTTTTAATGTTTTGCGCCTCTTTTACAATGACTACTTGGTATTCTGACATCATTGGATATCTTTTGGCAGCATTTATTACCGTAGCGATATCCACATCGGAACCGTAAACAACTGTTAAGTTGAATTCCTTTTCAATATCAGTTAGAATGTTATCGGTTATATAGTCGGCAATAATATCAATATAATATGGCTCTTCACCCATTAAATAATAAACGGGATAGAATTGTTTTTTTTTCAGTTCACTTAAAATATCGTCGCAAGTCAATTCCTTTTTAGCCATATTAATTTCTGTTACCAGTCAAATTTGAGGTGTTTTACCGTTTTCTTTTCTTCAATAATCATTTTAAGAGATGCGATACCTATTTGCACATGTTCTTCAACAAAATTTTGAGTTACGATGGTATCACTCCTATCAGTTTTCACCCCTTCCGGAATCATGGGCTGGTCAGAAACAAGCAACAATGCGCCAGTGGGTATGTGATTAGCGAATCCCACACTGAAAAGAGTTGCAGTTTCCATATCAACAGCCATGGCACGAGTCTTTTTAAGATAATCTTTAAAAGTTTCGTCGTGTTCCCAAATGCGTCGGTTGGTTGTATAAACTGTACCGGTCCAGTAATCGCGTGCATAGTCACGTATCGCTGATGACACAGCTCTTTGAAGCATAAATGCCGGTAGCGAAGGAACTTCGGGTGGAAAATAATCGTTTGATGTACCCTCACCCCTTATGGCAGCTATAGGTAGAATCAAATCGCCAATCTTATTTTTTTTATCAATACCTCCACATTTACCCAAGAATAAACATGCTTTTGGGTGAATAGCACCTAGTAAGTCCATAATAATGGCAGCATTGGGGCTACCCATGCCAAAGTTTATAATGGTTATTCCGTCAGCGGTAGCAGAAATCATGTTTGCATCGCGGCCGTAAATAGGTACATTGAATTGCTCTGCAAATATTTCAACATACTTATTAAAGTTGGTCAGTAAGATATATTCTCCGAAATCTTCCAGTTTACGTTTAGTGTAGCGGGGAAGCCAATTCTCTACAATTTCTTGCTTTGTTTTCATAAATTATCCATTAAATTTGTATTTCCATTAAACAGGAACCAATATTTAACATACAAAAATAGTAAATGTTATCATTAAACCTACCTGCTTTTGAAACAAAAATCAGTTTGCGCGATGAAAAAAAGGTGATTTTTGATGTAATTCGTAAACGATATGTTGCATTGACCCCCGAAGAGTGGGTCAGACAACACTTTGTGCACTTTCTTATTGATCACAAACAGTATCCATCTGCCTTGTTGGCCAATGAAGTATTGCTGAATTTAAATGGAACAAAAAAAAGATGCGATACTGTATTATACACCCGAGATTTATCGGCTAAGATGATTATTGAATACAAAGCGCCGCATATAGAAATTACCCAATCGGTATTTGATCAAATAACCCGTTACAATATGGTGCTAAAGGTCGATTACCTGATTGTTAGTAATGGAATGCAACATTTCTGTTGCCGGATGGATTATGCCAGTGGGAAATACATCTTCTTGGAAGACATACCCGATTACCCACAGCTATAAAAAGACCCTTATTTAAACCGTTGCGAACAACAAATTTAAATAAGGGACTAATACCTTATAGATCGGAATTTATTTCTTTCCGGTTTTCTCTATTTTCACTTCAAGATCAATGCCTGCCAATTCAGGGTCAATCATGATGCGTCCGCAATATTCGCAAACAATAATTTTCTTACGAGAACGAATATCGAGTTGTCTCTGAGGCGGAATCTTGTTAAAACAACCTCCACAAGCATCACGCTGTACATAAACAACGCCCAAACCGTTACGCGAGTTTTTGCGGATTCTTTTGAAAGATTGAAGCAAGCGAGGTTCAATAATAGTTTCCAAGTTTTTGGCCTTATCTCTTAATTTTTCTTCCTCTTGTTTGGTTTCAGAAATGATCTCATCCAATTCGCTCTTTTTCTGTTCCAAATCTTTTTTTCTTTCATCAAGAA
>SAAR01000353.1 GCA_009916335.1 Erysipelotrichia bacterium
TGACCAAATCTCTGGAAATCCGGTCCGGAAAAAGAGTTGGAAATTTTGTGAAGCAGACAAAAAAAGCGAATATAGGGTTAAAAAAACAACGCCCGCTTTTGGAGAGTTCCGATAGGGATTACCCAAAACGCTAGAAAAATAGCGTAGTTATCGAATTAGGTAGCTACGCTTTTTCATTTGTCTAGCTTTATTCCCTCTAGACCATTAAATATTACATCAATTCTTTGTTGTCTTTTACCATCGATTTTTTCAACTTTATACACAAGCACTTTACTAACTAGTTCTCGCAATACTTCACAATCTAAGGTTTCTATGTGGGTATATTTTTTAACCGCAGTAACAAATGATTCAACATTAACTAGTTTGTTAGTTTCTTCATTAATATAGATGTCTAGATCTTTAATTTTGCTTGTTAAATCAGCTTGCTCGATTTCATAATTTACAGAGAGTTTGCTAAATCTATCATCGGATATTTTACCTTCAATGTTATCTTCATATAAGTGTTGAATGATTGAATCTAGTTTATTTATTCTAGCCATTGCAATCTCATATTCTTTTTTAGCTTCTTTTAGTTTTCTATTTGTGTTTTCCTTTGTTTGTTTAGTAACAAGTTCAACAAACTCACTCTCTGAATTATGTACTAAATTGATCATATCGTTGATTCTTTGCAAGATTAACTTTTCCAATACTATATTTCTAATTTGATGTGATGAGCAGGTTTGTTTAGACTTTTTTCTATATGAAGCACAAACCATATAATGCTTATCATATGTCCAACCATTACCACGAACTTGGTAAAGTTTAGCACCACAATCGGCACAATATACCATTCCAGAAAGAAGTGGCATTTCTCCAAGATTAGTTCGAGTTCTATGATTTTCTCTAATATGCTGTACAATATCAAAAGTTTCTTTGTCTATAATTGTCTCATGTGTATTTTCAAATACTTTCCATTTTTCAGGTGGGTTATAGTAGGTTTTGTGATTCTTGAAAGACTTTTTATATGTTCTAAAATTAATAGTTTTACCTAAATATTCTTGTTTAGATAAAATATCGCTAATAGTTTTAGGATTCCAAAAGTATGGAGCACTATCTTTGGATGCACGAGCAGAACTTTTTAATCCTAACTTTTCCATATGAGCGACAGGTGAGTCTGTTTTTTCTTCTGTTAGTTTATCTGCAATCTGTGATGGACCATAACCTTTAACACATAATTCAAATATTCTTTTAACAACAAGTGATGCTTCTTCATCAACAATCCACTTGTTTTTATCTTCTTTATCTTTTAAATACCCATAAGGTGGAACAGTTGTTAATGGCTTACCAGATTCACCTTTGGCTTTTACAACAGCTCGTATTTTTCTTGATGTGTCTTTGGCGTAATATTCATTGAAAATATTTATAAATGGAGTCATATCATTTTCTGTTCCATTAATACTATCAACACCATTATTGATTGCGATAAACCTTATATCATTGTTAGGAAAAACCATCTCAGTATAAATACCAACTTGAAGATAATCTCTACCAAGACGGCTCATATCCTTAACAATAATAGTTCCTATAAGACCATCATCTATTTTAGCATTTAATCTTTGCCAATCTGGTCTATTAAAATTAGTTCCTGAATATCCGTCATCAACAAAGAATTCAATGTTCTTAAGTCCATTCTCATCAGCGTACTTTTTTAACATTTCCTTTTGATGAATAATTGAGTTACTATCACCTTGAAGTTCATCATCACGAGAAAGACGACAATAAAGTGCAGTAATCTTTTCATTATTTAGTTGTAACATTTACATCGTCCTCCTCGTTAGATTTCCTTTCCATCTTTGCCAAGTACTTTTATGGAATCAATAGTGTCATTTTCAAATAACTCAATCACATAAGCAATTGCTTTATTTAATGACCAGTGTAGTGATTCTTGATAATACTTAAGCAAGAATTCAATACCAGAATAACTGGTGTTCGTTTGTTTACAAATTTCTTTTAAATCTTCTAATGTTTTACCCATTTTGATACCTCCTTTAGGTGTGTATATATATCACTCTAAAGGGTATTTATATCAAGTCATTAGGCGGATGTTTTTTGTTTATTTTCCTTACTTTCAAGATTGTTTAGTATTAGTTTCTTAATCTTGTTTTTAATAACTTTTATATCATCTTTTGAGGGTATAATGGAACGAACAATGTATGTAGTACCATTTATAACAGTAGAAGTTTCATATATTAAACATTCATCCATAGTCTATTGCACAAACCCAACTGGGAAGCGTTACACTCCCCAGAAAGGCCCGAAATACGGCTTACTGTGCGTTTATTCCTCCTTGTTAATAACTAATACCTTGATAGCATTTGACCTCACAAGCTTTGAATCTAAGCGTTCATTTGCAATGTAGCCAATGTCATTTGTTTCAGCATATCTTTCATTTAACACACTAACAGCAAGTGGTTTTCTAATGATCATCCAGAAATAAGTTAAGTCTCCGAAGATAATAGGTTTTTCGGCATCTTCCATATAAGGGCTGATGACAACTTCTTTACCAAAGATAGTATTATTAGAATGATTCCATAATGGATTGCCATCAGCGTCTTTAAGTTTTCTAAGAGTCATAGCTGTTTCATCACTCATAATAAAGATAGCGTTAGTTCTATATTCCTTTTGGACACTGAAATATAAATCTACTACCTTATCATAAGTAAGTTCAGTGGAAGTTGCTCCAGTTTGAGCAGTGTTTAGAAGTCCAAGTGGCTCATTGATACCAGTACCATTAAGGCAGATATCTTCTTCAGCCTTACCAAAACGTCTAGCAAATTCACCTGATAAATATGCTTTTACATCAAAGTTTCTATCATAGATAAACCAAGTCTTGATTTTAGTAAGTGATCCAATCTTATATGAACTGAATCTTGCTTCACTAAATTCATCATTCTGTTCTGGATAATTTCCATTTTCAGGAATGATTGTAGCTTTAGTATTAGATACCGTTGCAACGATAGTACCGCCATTCTTGAAGCAGTTAAGTACTGTTGCATGCTTTCTAAATAAGTTGTCTTTCTTTAAGATTTCATCCTCAATAGGAAATATAAATGAATTTGCTTCTGAGCTTCCTTCTTGAAGAAGTGAAAAGTCTTCAGGTTTTGCACTAGCTCTTAACATATTGTCTAATGCCTTTAAATAATAATGATTGATTTTCATAATTTGTTAATCTCCTTTAATTGTTTTCTTTTCTGCAACGAATGCAGGTGTATACAGTGACTTCATTATCACCAGTAATTGTTGTTGGACTCATTGGCTCTCCACAATATGGACATTTGATATCTTTATCTTTGATTTCATCCATTGCTTTAGAGTGAAGAAG
>SAAR01000354.1 GCA_009916335.1 Erysipelotrichia bacterium
TTTCTTTGCCAAGGCTTTTTTTAAGATCTCTTCTTTGGTATCGCTGATTTTTGCAACCGTTGGATGTTTATGAATAATCGATTCGATACTGCTCTGCAAATCCAAACCATTCAATAAGCCTCTACGGATGTCACCATCGGTAATCGTTCCAATTAATGTATTGTTTTCATCTGTCACAATGGCTATTTGCATTGCCCCACTGTCAATAATTTTAAGCGCTTCTTTAATGGTGGAATTTTTAAAAAGTTTTACGCTGTCTATTTTTTTCAAATAATTTCCTTCAACAAAACAAAGCTTTCAGCATACTCACATCCAGCCGTTGCACCTCTTAGCGTTGCTAATGCTCTTAAATTTCTTTCACTTCGTGGAAATGGATGCTCTGAAACTTCACTAACAAATAATTTCATAATTTCAATTTTTTCTTCCATATAGCCGCTAATATCAACAAAAACATTGGGGATAAAACTGTCTTCTTTAGTGCTTGGAGCAAATTCGGTCTCACTCAATGTTTCCATCATGTAAATTTTTTTAATAAACGGATAGCGAAATACTTTTGTGCAACTATAAGCTGCCTCAAAAATTTTACGATGGTCGCTATGAACATCACCTTTATGAGGGAGATAAACTATCGTGGGTTTGATAGTATTGATGATATGCGATATAGGCGAAACCAATTCACTCATCGTATATTCATCAACGTGCATCGTTTTTAGCTTGAGCGTGTGAAGGCTATCAAAACGGTATCGAGAAGCGACGGTGTTAATCTCTTGGCTACGTGTATGATAAAACGCTTGTGATGGCTCTGTCTCTGTACAAATCAACCAATGTATTTCATCACCATTAGCCTTATGTTTCAATAACGTTCCACCACAGCCTAATGTCTCGTCATCGGGATGAACCGCTATCACTAAAACTTTATGCATCAAAATCCTTTATCTCTAATGGGTCTTCTTTTTTAAAAAGAAACTCTGAAAAATCAACCTTTTTAAGAAGTTGATAGGCTTTTTCACTGCTTTGCCCATCTCCATAAGGATTTTTCATATCTTTAATGGCATCTAAAAATGAAGGCTCATTAATACGCGCAAGAGCGCTCTCAATATCATAACTATCACCAGAAGAAAATACGACATTTTCCCCTGCAAATCTACCTAATTGTCTTTGCCCTACATTAATAGCAGGAATAGGAACAGATGCCGCTTCTAAAATACCCGCTGATGAGTTACCAATAATAAACTTTGCTTGCTTAAAAATAGAAATAAATATGTTTCTATCTATATTTTTGTAAAAATAAAAAGAACTACTCTCGTGTTGATATTTTTGAATAACCTCAATTATTTTAGTATTGCCTGGGTCAACATTGGGATAACTAATAAAAGCACATATGTTTCTTTTTTTAAGTGCTAAAAGTATCGCTTCAAAATAGCGATATGCACTGTTCATTTCCTCCGTAATGGGGTGGAAAATAACCAAAGCAAACGCTTCAAAACCTTCTTGAATAGAAAAATACTTTTTTATTTCTTTTTTTGAAATAACCACTTCATCATAAAATCTGTCTAGGGATGGATTGCCTACAACAAAAATTCTTTGTGCATTTTCTCCCATTTTTATCAAACGTTGCTTATGTTCTTCAAGGGTAACAAAATGAACCGATGAAAGCTTAGAAACAGCGTGACGGACAGGGTTATCTACATGCCCATCTTTGGCATGATCTCCTCCAAAAAAATGCGCCGTTGGGATATTTAGATAAGCCCCGAGCAAACCGCCCACCATTGTTTCTTCACGGTCTCCTGCATAAATTATTAAATCAGGGCCATAAGATTGGACAACATCAATCGCATTTTGTAAAAAAATACTGGCAGATTTGATTCTAGAACTTAGAGAATCAGCATTAATCAATGATTCTATTTTCAGTAAAATTGGTAGATTATCTTTAATAATCTCCTTAACACTATAGCCAGAAACACTGGAAAGATGCGCACCAGTCACCAGTAATTTCAACTCTATCGCTTCATCTTGATGAAGATATTTGTAGATTCCACTCATCAAGTCATAATCTGACCGAATCGCAGTAATAGCTAAAATCTTTTTCATTAAAAAACATCCGAAAGAATTAAATCTTTTTTAAACTCAGTTCCTTCTAAAGCAGTATCGAAAAACCTATATCCAAAAATATAATCAAACTGCTTTTTATCCAAATGCTTGTCAAGTTCATTATCTAAAAGGATATTGTACTCACTGTTTTTATCTAATGCTGAAAAATCAGTTCCATTAAAAAGAATATCAAAGTTGCCAGCAAATGGTTTGATAATATTATTATTCTTGCTTATGTAGCATTGATTTGGCTTAGCTAATCTCCATTGTATATTCTCTTTATCTTGAATATTAAAAGAAATTGCATCTACATAAGTTCTTTTTTGAATTTCTTGTAACTCGTTAAAAGTAAATTTTGCAACATATAAATTTTCATCAAGCTTCCAATCTAATCTTTTTTTAAATCCTGGTGCCGACTTTTTATTTGGAAATCCACATACAAACTTATAGCCTAAATCAGTGGCTTTATCATATACTTCATTGGCTTGATCAACAAAAATACCATATTTTCTATATGCAGAATCTACCATTGTAGTCATTGATAACACAGCACTTAAAGGTCTTTGTTGATATATAAAACTCATCGGGATAACCGCATAATGCCCAACTAACTTCTTCCCATCAAAATAAAGCGACACAATAGGATTTCCATTTGGGTTCTCCATATAAGCCCATTGCCAAAGTTCTTCGTCAATGGTACTATTAAAGCTGTTTTCAAATAACTCAAAGATTTGTTTTTTATATTGTAATAATTCGTCCTTATTGTTAATTAGAATCTTTTCAAATTCCAAAGGTACATAAAGTTCAGCCTCCCCATCTGTCACAACTTGATTTTTAACCGTACAGATAGTTTTAAACTTAACTCTTCTCTTCTCAACATCAATATTTGATACGGTTACTCTGGCAGTAACCGTATCGTTTATATATACCGGTTTTTTAAAATTTAATAGTTGATACGTATAGACACATCCTTCACCGGGTATTTTAGTTCCAAAAAGAGCAGAAAAATAAGAGGCTGTCATCATTCCATGAGCTATTCTTTTTTTAAATCTTGATTGTTGGGCATATTCTTCATCTAAATGCACTGGATTTCTATCTCCTGATATTCCTGCAAAAGCTTTAATATCTGAATCTGTAATAGTTTGAGAATAACTTACACTCATACCTATTTCAATTTCGTCTAATGATATTTTATTAAAAATCAAAGATTTACTCATTTTTTCTCCTTTCTCCTATCACTTTACACTAACTTCAACCACTATACTAC